>CAYQMY010000078.1:0-9361 GCA_964418735.1 uncultured Oscillospiraceae bacterium
AATAATGATTGTAATTTGTTCTTATTTGTATCACGAGCAAAGAACAAGGCAGTTTGATAATCTTTCCCCAAGGGATTTCTTATATATCTAAAATCCTTAGAATTCACTTTTTCAATTTTATGAATAGACCAGCTATTATCGACACTTTCATAGAATGCAAAATGACCATTAGGAAACTTTATTACATATAATGCTGCTAAATATTCAGAATCAAATACAAAAACCAGTTTATTAGAATCTATACGGGGATCTGTCATGCATTTCTCGACAAAATCCGGATTTGGCTGAATAATTAATTTATTAAATCCCTTTTTGACATTGTTGCTCAAAAAAAATCGCTGATAAATATATCCGTTTTCCATAGCCATTTCTTTATGATATAGCCCAAAATACAAAGATCGGATGAATTCAAGCGGATCAGTTTTACGCAATGTTTGAACAGAATCGTTAAAATCTTCCTCAAGAGCATAGAATTGAACAGCAGGAGATGTTTGATTATTGTTTGATGTAGCAATTACTTTCTCTGGCGTATAAATCATACGTAAATAGCGATAAGGGTAATCGATAGTATGATTCTTTGTATCTAGCGAATTATATACTTTCGATAAAAAAAATATTTGAAGCTGCTGCTCAGTAGATACGCCCTTAGTATTAAGTTTTTCCACAATACGGTTAATTTTAATTGAACGCTTAACGGGTTTTGGGTCATAATCATAACCATATAACAAAAGCCACAACTGAAATAATTCATCGTTATTAAATAATAATTTACGGTATTGTTCATTATCTTCTTTAAAAGACTCATAGACTTCAAAAATTTTTCCTGCGATAGACTCAGAGTTTATCTCCGGCATTTCTGCCAACGTTGGATACGGCAACTTAACCATCCAGTTGTGCAAATAGACAACAGCAATAACTTTTATGCAAGCATAGAATATTTCACGAGAATCTGACATGCCCTTCGGCAACAAAAAAGAAATAACTTTCTGGGGAAAACCTGAGAATAATAAAGGACAAATTGACTCAATGTATTCAACTGGACTTATAAAACTCTTATAAAGTAAATCAGCCATTTCATTCAAGGATTCACGACTGATATTTTGAGCCTGTAATATAGGATCAAGGTATTTTAATAATGGGTCTGCTAAGTCGCTGTCCCAAGCCTCATAATAATCATCAGGATTAGATATAGCCATCTTAGATGATGATAATCCTGCTAACGAATAGGCATAAAAAGCGAAGATTTTTAATGATATATTTCCAAGCGGTTTAACAATTGATACAATTTTAAGACGTTGTTCTTCAGTCACTATTACACTCCCTTATATATAGTTTAATACTTACTCCTGGTTAGATGCTCCAAGGTGACCGCATGTAACAAGATGTCACCCTCTACCACGTCTGGAGAAGATAAGCACCGGATCACGAGCTTATATTAACACTTATATTGATTCTACGCAACAAAAAACGTCTATATTAATGTAATTAAAAAACGGTCATAATCAGCCCAAAAAAAATAAAAAATCCCTGAAAGCCTTATGCTGCAAGGCTTTCAGGGCTGGAAATTATTCCCACTCGATGGTGGCGGGGGGCTTGCCGGTGATATCATAGACGACGCGGTTGACGCCGTTCACCTCATTCGCTATCCTCGAGGAGATTTTACCGAGCAGCTCATGCGGAAGCTTCGCGTATTCGCAGGTCATAAAGTCAGTTGTATTTACGGCGCGAAGCGCGATAGTATAGTCGTAGGTTCGCCCGTCACCCATGACGCCCACGGAGCGCAGTCCGGTCAGCACCGCGAAGTACTGCTGAACCTTCTCACCGGAGTTGTCGATTTCCTCGCGGAAAATCGCATCGGCTTCGCGTAAAATATCAAGCTTTTCCTTTGTTATATCACCTATTACGCGGATGGCAAGTCCGGGGCCCGGGAACGGCTGGCGCTCTACAAGCGCTGCGGGCAGCCCAAGCTGATATCCTACGGCTCTTACCTCGTCCTTAAACAGGCTGCGAAGAGGCTCAACAAGCTCCTTGAAATCCATATTGTCCGGCAGTCCACCGACGTTATGGTGGCTCTTGATATTCGCGGAATTATAGGCGCCCGATTCGATGACGTCGGGGTAAATCGTGCCCTGAGCGAGGAACTTGATTTTTCCGTACTTCTTAGCCTCAGCCTCGAAAACCTGAATGAACTCCGCGCCGATTATCTTGCGCTTGCGCTCAGGATCGGTCACTCCGCTGAGCTTAGTAAGGAACCTCTCCTCGGCGTTGACGCGGTCAAATATCAAATCTCTTTTAGAGAAGATCGCTTCAATCTGGTCGCCCTCGTCCTTACGCATGAGGCCGTGATCAACGAAAATACAAATGAGCCTGCCCGGCAGTGCCCTTGACAGGAGCGCAGCGCAAACCGAGGAATCAACGCCTCCTGAGAGCGCAAGCATAACCTTCTCGTCCTCACCCACCTGAGCGCGTACTGCCTCGACCTGCTTTTCGATGAAGTCCTTCATCGTGTAGTCGCCCTTCGCGCCGCAGATGTTGTATATGAAATTATAGAGAAGCTTCTTGCCGTTCGGCGTATGCTCAACCTCGGGGTGGAACTGTACGGCGTAAAGCTTTCTTGAAACGTTCTGAATAGCCGCATTTTCGCAGTCGGCTGTCTGGGCGATACGCTCAAAGCCTTCTGAAAGACCTGAAACTCTGTCGGTGTGGCTCATGAGCGCGGTCTCGGTACTGCCGAGCCCCTCAAAGAGCGCAGAGCTTGTATCCATGGAGACCGCAATCTGTCCGTATTCGCTGACACTGCATGGCGTAACCTGCCCGCCTGTCATGTGGCACATGAGCTGCATTCCATAGCAGATGCCGAGAACCGGAATCCCCAAATCAAAAAGCTTGGGGTCGCAGCTGGGCGCATCCTTAGCGTATACGCTGTTCGGCCCTCCGGTGAGGATTATTCCTATCGGAGCAAGCTCCTTAATTTTTTCTATTGATACGTTGCCCGGCTCGATTATCGAATAGACGCCCCATTCGCGCACGCGCCTAGCTATTAGCTGCTTATATTGGCCGCCGAAATCAAGCACCAGTACCAGTTGATTTTCCATATTCCCGCTCCCCTATTTATAATGCGTGTTTATTTATTTTATTCCTCATAATATCACAAAAAAGCGGCGCTGTATACTGTTAGCGCCGCTTTTCTTTCAATTGTGTTACATTACGATATACTGTTCACGGCTTGCACCGACCGAAACATACTTGATTTTGCAGCCGATTGCCTTTTCGACATATTTGATATAGTCCACTGCGGCCTTCGGCAGCTCCTCAAGCTTGGTGCAATTAGAAATATCGGTTTTGAAGCCCTCGAAGTACTCGTAAACGGGCTTTGCGCGGTCGAGCCTGTCGCCGACCGGAAAATCGGTTGTCTGCACTCCGTCTATCTCATAGGCGACGCAAACCGGAATCTTATCCATATAGGACATTACGTCAAGCTTTGTAAGTGCAATTTCGGTCGCGCCCTGAATCATAACTCCGTACTTTGTGGCGACGATGTCAATACCGCCGACTCTTCTCGGTCTGCCTGTTGCGGCACCGTACTCTCCGCCAGCCTCGCGGAGCTTCTCCGCTTCCTCGCCGAACATTTCGGCGGTGAAGGGGCCCTCGCCGACGGCGCTGGAATAGGCCTTAGTTATGCCGATTACGGAATCCAGCTTTACGAAGGGGATGCCGGAGCCGATAGGGGCATACGCCGCGATAGTCGATGAGGACGAGGTATAGGGATAGATGCCGAAGTCGATATCCTTAAGCGCACCGAGCTGAGCCTCAAACATGAGCTTTTTGCCGGCCTTTACCGCGCTTTCAAGGTACAAAGTCGTGTCGCAGATATAGGGTTTCAGGCGGTCGCCGAATTTGTGAAGCCATGCGAGCATTTTGTCCGCGTCAATGGCCTCCGCTTTATAGCCGCCGGAAACGGTCAGGTTTTTCCACGCGACTATGTCGCGAACCTTTTTGTCAAGCGTCTCGGGATTGAGGAGATCCATCATTCTGATGGACTTTTTCATATACTTGTCGCCGTAAACAGGGCCTATGCCGCGCCTTGTCGAGCCGAAGGCCTTATCGCGGAGCCTGTCCTCCTCAAGGTTGTCAAGCAGCTTATGGTAGGGCATGCAGATTACGGCTTTATCACTTATCTTGAGGTTTTCAGGGCTTATAGCTACGCCCTTTTCGGTAAGCTTAGCAGATTCGTTGTAAAGGTGCTCAATATCGATTACCATACCGCAGCCCATGACGTTAACCGTATTTTCCCTCAGGATTCCGGACGGTAAAAGGTTCAGAATAAATTTGCCCTTGTCGTTTATTACGGTATGTCCGGCATTGTTGCCGCCCTGATAGCGGATGACAATATCGTAATCTGACGACAGGAGGTCAACCATGCGGCCCTTCCCCTCGTCTCCCCAGTTTGTACCGACAATTGCTGTCAACATAGCATTTTCTCCAATCAAAAAAGTAAACGGCACTAAAAAAAGTCTCCGAAAACTCAAACTCAGCCCTTAGGGCCTGAAATCACGCATAAAAGAGTATATACTAACTAAAATATTTTGTCAATGTATCGCAATTCGTATATATGCGCAACTTTTGTACTATTTATGGATAAATATTCACTAATGTCTAGGAGCAGATATAAATGCCCATCCATAGCCCCCGCAGGGTAATTTCAATTCATTTTTCCGGGAATTCACTTCCCGGAAAAATACAACAGCCCCGCAAATCGTGCGCGACCGGGGGTATCGAGCCGTTAGGCTCGTATCTAGGGGGTATTGGATACCCCCTAGAATTATTCTAGTTTCCCCATTCGCTTTTTTTAGGTCTCGCCATAAGTTCTTCTACAACTATATTAGTGTCCTTGCCTTCATAAAGAATCTTATATGCCTCTCTTGCAATCGGCATAGGACTATTTGTCTTGTCCGCAAGCTCTACAGCCGACTTCGCTGCATAGTAACCCTCAACCGTAGCTCCTACGGCATCCATGGCCTCCTTGGCCGTCATACCCCGGCCTATATAGACTCCGGCGCGGCGGTTTCTAGAATGCTGTGAGGTGCAGGTGACTATAAGGTCGCCGACGCCGGCCAGTCCCTTAAAAGTATCCTTGCTTCCGCCCAGCCTTTCGCCAAGCTCGGCCATTTCGGCGAGTCCCCTCGTCATGAGCATCGCTATAGTGTTGTCGCCCATTCCTAGTCCGTCACAAATACCGGCGCAGAGCGCGATAACGTTTTTATAAGCTCCGCAGAGCTCTGTTCCCACCATATCGTCGCTTGTATATATGCGAAGCGTCGGACACATAAGAATATCCTGAACAGTTTCGGCAGTTTTTGCGTTAGATGAAGCTGCAATAAGACCTGTCGGTATACCGCGTGCGACCTCCTCGGCGTGGGAGGGGCCTGAAATCGCGGCTATCCGCTCGGGATTTCCTAGCTCCTGCTCGATAATCTGCGTAAGTCTGAGAGAAGTGCCGTATTCTATTCCCTTTGCGGCAGAAATAAGCACAGCGTCATCCTTTACAACCCCCTTAAGCTTTCTCGCGGTTTCACGGACGGCGAAGGATGGCGTTACAAAGAAAACCGCGCCAGCTTCCGGTATCTCGTCAAAGGTGTCGCTGAATTTGAGGTTTTCGGGAAGCTTCACACCGGAAAGGTACCTGTTTTCGCGCAGTGTCCTCAGCTCTTCCGATCTCTTTTCATAAATAGAATGAAGAGTAACATCAAGCCCTTTATTCGCAAGGCTTACAGCTATGGCCGTTCCCCAGCCGCCGCTCTCCAAAACAGAAATTTTCATTGTTATGACCATTCCTTTCGCTATGCCAAAGCCTCAAATTAAGCTTCCAGACTATGAAAAGCTCCCCCGCAGGGAAATATAAACCCATTTTTCCGGGAATTTATTTCTCGGAAAAATTCCACAGCCCGCGCAAATCGTGCGTGACCGGGGGGATCGAGCCGTCAGGCTCGTATCTAGGGGGCATTGGATGCCCCCTAGAAATAACTATTTCTTAAACTTTATCTTTGACTCCGTGCCCTTTAAAATTCGCTTTATGTTTTCCTTATGCCGGAAAACAAGAAGCGCACCGCTGAGTGCAACCATGAAAACAGCAAACCAGCTGTTTATCCCGATAGCCGCCAAAGAGATGGGATACATAATACCACCTATAACGGAACCCAGCGAAATGTAACGGGTAATTATAACTATGATTATGAAAATCGCCCAGACGATTATTCCGACTCTCCAGTCGACGAACCATACGATGGTTCCGCCGGCCATGACGGTCTTTCCGCCCTTAAAGTTGTAATAAATCGGGTATGAATGACCCAGCATCGCGAAAAAGCCCGCGAAGGCACAGCCATCGGCCCATCTGCCGGTAAGCCCCATTACCCAGCCGGCGAGCAGCACAGGAATGACGCTTTTCATGATATCGATAACGACCACAAGCGCCGCGCCGTACTTGCCGAACACTCTGTAGAAGTTCGTTAGCCCCGCGTTTCCGCTGCCGAAATCGCGGATATCCTTTTTGTAGTAATACTTAGAGGTTATTATCGCACCGTTTATGCTGCCAAGCAAATAAGCAACGACCGCGAGGAATACAAACTTGATAAACAGGCTCAAGAAGTCCGAGCCGTACAAAATACCATTCATAGCAGAGGCTCCTATCCATTATCTCCCTTTTGTCTGACAACCATCCTGATAGGTGTACCCTCAAGACCAAACACCGAACGTATCTGATTTTCAAGGTAACGCTGATAAGAAAAATGAAACAGTTCGGCTTCGTTTACAAACACGACAAAGCTTGGCGGCTTGATGCCGGTCTGAGTTATATAGAATAGCTTAAGTCTCTTGCCGCGGTCCGTGGGCGGCTGCACCCTCGCTGTTGCGTCCGCGAGAACGTTGTTGAGCATACCCGTAGTGATGCGCATGCTGCTTTGATCATTTACAAAGTTGACAAGCTCGAATACTCGGTTTACCCGCTGACCGGTAACGGCGGAAATGAAGAGTATTGGAGCGTAGGACATATACGCAAGGTCGGCTCTAATGCTCTCTCGCATTCTGTCCATAGTCTTATCGTCTTTTTCGATAAGATCCCACTTGTTGACGACAATAATGCTCGCCTTGCCCGCTTCATGGGCAAGACCGGCAATCTTAGTATCTTGTTCTGTAACTCCGTCGCGCGCATCGAGCATGATAAGGCAAACGTCCGCTCTGTCTATCGCCATTTCGGCTCTCATGACGCTGTATTTTTCGATTCTGTCATCAACCCTTGACTTTCGCCTGATGCCGGCGGTATCAATGAAAACATATTTTCCGAATTCGTTTTCGAAGCGGCTGTCAACGGCGTCTCTCGTTGTTCCCGCCACCTCACTGACTATTACGCGCTCCTCGCCCAGAATCAGGTTTACGAGGGAGGATTTGCCCATGTTCGGACGGCCGATTACGGCGACCTTTATGGTATCATCCTGCTCCTCCTCCTCTTCCTCGGGCGGGAAAGCGGCAACGCAGGCGTCGAGAAGGTCACCCGTGCCGTGTCCGTGAACCGCAGAAACCGCAATGGGGTCTCCGAGTCCAAGACTGTAGAATTCATAAATATCGGGATTTGTAGCACCTGTCGCGTCCATCTTGTTTACCGCGAGAACTATCGGCTTTTTAGAGCGGAGAAGCATATTGGCTACTTCCGCGTCGGCAGCCGTTACGCCTGTTTTAATGTCTGCGACAAATATTATTACGTTTGCGGTCTCTATTGCTATTTCAGCCTGCTGGCGCATAAACTTGAGTATTTCGTTGTCTGCCCTCGGCTCTATTCCGCCCGTGTCAACAATGGTAAAGCTGCGCCCGTTCCAGTCGGTTTCGGCGTAAAGCCTGTCCCTCGTAACTCCCGGGGTATCCTCTACTATCGAAAGCCGCTTGCCAACAAGCTTGTTGAAGAGCATAGACTTTCCGACATTCGGGCGCCCTACTATCGCTACCAGTGGTTTCGACATGGACTCACCTCATTTCAATTTTCAAATATGGCGCTTGCAAATTCAAAGCCGTCGTTGCTTACCGGAATTATCGGAACGCAGAGCGCCTTTTCCGCGTCCTCAAGCGTCATGTCGTCAAGGAACACGTCGCCTCCGTGCCGCAGCATGGAAGCTGGTATAAGGAGCCTTTTGCCCAGCTCCCTGCCCCGAAGCTGCGTTACCATATCTCCTCCGGAAATGAGCCCCGCGACATCTACGGTTCTTCCGAAAAAGTCGTTTTCAATCGCGTATATCCGCGCTTTTATGTTAACACATTTTTCCTCTGCAAGTTTTAAAATTTTTGTTAAATACGGTGCCGCCGCGACTCCCGTCGCTATAGAGAAGGGCTCGCCGGAGCAGCCTTCAAAATCCCTTAGCGCGATTTTGAACTCTTCCTCCATGGAGCGCATCATCCCGACCCCGTTTTCTATCTGCGGGTAGCCCTCATAGTAATCCTCGGGCGGCATCTCACGACCGGCCTTTAAATACAGCTCGTCGGCGCAATAGAATAGTCTAACCCCAAATTTAGCCAAACATACATCACCGAAGGAATCGACCGCCTCAATAATCTCCGCGGCCTTGTCCCCGTCGCAGGGCGATAGAGGATATAAGTTCTCCCTGTGCTTTGTAATACCGACAGGGACGACTGAGACGCTCGCAACCTCGGGAAAAAGCTCCGCGAGATCGGTCATGCTTTTTTTAAGCTCGTCCCCGTCGTTGACGCCCGGGCAGCATACGATCTGGCAGTTCATTTTTATACCCGCGTCGCGGAATCTCTGCATTATGTTAATCAGTTCTCCGCCGCGCTTGTTCCTGAGCATTTTAACTCTGAGCTCTGGATTCGTCGTGTGAACAGAGATGTTTATCGGGCTTATTTTCAGCTTGATTATACGCTCTATCTCGCGCTCGGACAAGTTTGTCAGCGTAATGTAATTTCCGAGCAGGAACGACATCCTTGCGTCGTCGTCCTTAAAGCGCAGGGTATCGCGCACGTTCGGCGGAAGCTGGTCTATAAAGCAGAAGATACAGCTGTTCCGGCAGGAGCGCGCGTCGTCCATAAGATAGTCCTCAAATTCGATTCCAAGGTCCTCTCCCTCGCCCTTTTTGACCCTTATGATCTTCTTCCCGCCCTTCGGTGTTTCGAAAACAAGCATAAGTTCGCTGTCGTAGGAATAGTATTTGTAATCGAGGACATCCTCTATCGGATTCCCGTTAATCGAAAGCAGTCTGTCCCCAAGGGCCGCTTTTTTATAAGCCGGGCTGTGTTTACCGACGCTCTTTACTATGGCCGCCATGGGCAGACCCCCTTTTCATGTGCTCTTACTAAAGCCCCT
>CAYQMY010000079.1:0-9281 GCA_964418735.1 uncultured Oscillospiraceae bacterium
TGAGCTACTCGCGGACGGGTTGCCCGTAGATTTCAATCTGGCATTCGAAAACTGACATTACTCTGGGGGCATTACGCCGCGATACCCCCGGTCGCGCACGATTTGCGCGGGCTGAGGAATTTTTCCGAGAAGTGAATTCTCGGAAAAATAGATTTAAATTTCCCTGCGAGTGGTTTGCTTACACGAAACAGCCGGAGTATTATGCTCCGGCTGTTATTGACTTTTTGCGAAGTGCCGACTATAATAATCTTAATCTAATACCGCAATGGGGAGCTTGTGATACAGGCTGAGAGGAATTATTTTATATTCGACCCAGAAACCTGATTTGGATAATGCCAACGTAGGGATTGCATGCTCGAATTATTTTGGGATGTGCCCTATCGGCACGTCCCATTTTATTTTTGAGGAGAGATTAACCATGAACACCACTAAGAAAATTGCGCTCGCGGGGCTTTTGTCCGCGCTGGGCGTTGCCGCATCGACCCTTTACATACCCATTGGTGCCGCTAAATGCTTTCCGGTCCAGGCTATGATAAACGTCATTTCGGGCGTCCTGCTCGGCCCAGCCTACGCAGTCGGGGCGGCCTTTGTCACTTCGCTTTGCCGCAACCTGCTCAGCACGGGGAGCCTTCTGGCGTTCCCGGGCAGCATGATAGGCGCTTTTTGCTGTGCGATGCTATATAAGCGCTTTGGAAAGCTTTCGCTTGCTTTTCTGGGCGAGGTCATAGGCACAGGCATTTTCGGCGCTCTCGCCGCCTATCCTATTGTAACTCTTATACTGTCGAAGAAGGCTGCGCTCTTCGCCTACGTCATCCCGTTCATAATAAGCTCGCTGGCAGGCTCGCTGATTTCTATATTCGTTGTGGGAATGTTACTAAGAACCAAGGTTTTTAAGCCTGTAAAATAGAATACAAAGCTTCCGCAGGACACTCGAAGCAGCGAGCGTCCTGCGGATTTTTAGTCGTTACTCAGATTAGCATAATGACTATTGCGGCTCCGGCGGCAAGGCCCAGCATAGCCCGAGTCTTGCCCTCCCTGTCCCTTTCGCCCTCAGCCTTTGACAGGAAGGCCTCCATGCGCTTTCGCGCCGCGGCTATCGCCTCGGCCTGCCTTTCGCTGTCGTAGCGTCCGAGGGCGTTGCCGAGCTCGAGAAGCGGCTGCATTTCCGCTTCCTTCAGCCCGAGCTCCTCGGTTTCTAGAAGCGAGTCACGCCAGACCTCAAAAAAGGGCCTACCGCGCATCTTCTTCTGGTTTATAAGACAGGCCGTAAAAAAGGTGCTTGCAGGCTCCCCCGTCTGCCTTGCCAGAAGCTCTAGAAGCTCCGGCAAGGGCGTGAGCCTGGTGCATATCTCCGCCCGCATAAGGTCAAGTCCCGCTATAATGCTCGAAAGGCTTATTACTCTGTTTTTTAGCTGCGCCGCGGATGAAATGCCCACCGCAGTTGTCGCGGCGGTGATTATTAAAGAACCGATTATTCTGACAGCAGTCATAATTATGACCATTCCTTTCGCATTGCTCAAGGCACAAAAACCGTGCGCGACCGGGAGTATCGCGGCTTTTGCCGCGTATCGGTGCTTTGTTGCGGCTAAAACTTATAAAAGATGCGAAGCTGTTTTTTAGAAAGACAAGGCGCAGACCGCAGGGAATACTTTATGTATTGCCAAGGGATGCAACGCAGTATTACGGAAAAATAGCGAGCAGACTTGCAAGGGTTAGCCGCAACAAAGCACCAGGGTATTGGATATCCCCTGGAAGCTTGTCGTACCTCTACTTCCAGTGCCTTGGAGCGCCAGCCGCGCTACCCTGAGCCAGATTGACAACCGAAGAAGCTCTACCGGTCTTTGTCTTTGTGATTACAACCGCTTTTTTAAATATTCCCTGCGAAAGCAGCTCGCGGTACAGACCGCGCTTACTTAGCTCGCTTATATCAGATGCGTGAGCCGTAGCGATAAGCCCTACGCCGCAGTTGAAGGCGTTTTCGAGCGCCTTGGCGTCACGCGGGGCTGTTATTTCGTCCATGGCTATTATTTCGGGGTTCATTGTGCGAAGCAGCAGCATGACCGCCTCGTCCCTCGGGCAGCCCGACAGCACATCGGTGCAAAGGCCGACGTCCATCTGCGGCACTCCGCCGCGAACCCCCGCGAGCTCATCCCTCTCGTCGGCAAGGGCTACCCGCCTGCCTGCGTTCGATAGGATTCTGACTATATCGCGCAGCATTGTGGTTTTGCCGCCGCCCGGAGGCGATATCACGATGGCCGATATGAATTTCCCGTCTTCAAAAAGCTTTTCCGCAGCCTCTTTGCCGCAGTCCCTGATTTCCTTAGCAATGCGCACCGTGAGGGAGGAAACGGAGCGAATACCATCGATTGAGCCATCCTTCATTACGGCGGTTCCGCAGATGCCTATTCTGTGTCCGCCGAAGCCGGTCACAAAGCCGCCCCTGATGCTGTCCTTTGCCGAGTGCAGAGAAGATTCGGTGGCGATTTCGAGCACGTCGTAAAGATTTTTTGGCGTTACCTTTGCGTTGCCAAGAGTCTTTTCTCCGGACGGCGTTAGGATGCTCGGCAAAAAGCCCGCACGCAGGCGAAATTCCTCAGCCGCCGCCTTGTCCGCCTTCGAGACTGCTTCAAAGGTCTCCTGGACTCCGTAAGGGAGCAGTGCCGCCGCGTTCATGTATCTTGAAACCAGATAATCAACATCCATCCTTATCCCTCCGTCATCTATACTTATTGTCCGAAAACGTGTTTTATGACAGCGAAAAAACTATTGCGCCATGGGCCTATAGATGCTAAAATTGAGATATATTTCAAAATACTTAAACGGAAAGAGGTCAATATTATGAGCAAGGCTCTTGATTTTTTATGTGCCGCAAGGCCGTTCTACTACGCTACCGTTGAAGACGGAAAGCCTAAGGTCCGCCCCTTCGGCTTCTGCATGGAGTTTGAAGGCAAGCTCTACTTCGGAATGGGCAAGCAAAAAAAATCCTTTAAGCAGACGGTTGAAAACCCCTATATAGAGGTTTGCGCATGCAACGCCGACAAGCAGTGGATTCGCATTTACGGCAAAGCGGTTCTCGATGACCGTCAGGAGGTCATGGATAAGGTTTTCGAGGTCAACCCGAACCTTAAGATGCTCTATAACGAGACCACCGGCAACGTTCTCGGCAACTTCTATCTTGAGGACGGCGTGGCCGAAATCATGGATATGAAGGGCAATTTCGAGAAATTCAGCGTATAAAGCTATCGCTTCTAGGGGGTATCCAATACCCCCTAGATACGCGTTTTGCGCCGCGATACCCCCGGGTCGCGCACCATTGCGCGGGCTGAGGAATTTTTCTGAGAAGTAAATTCTCAGAAAAATATTTCCTATTTGCCTTGCGAGGGTTTTGTCTAAAATCTAAAGCCTGCCCCAAAAAGGGCAGGCTTTTTTGAAGTGGTGATATTTTTGTATTGGAAGTATGTTATCGCATATCTGGTTTTGATTAATCTATTTGGCTTTATTTCGATGGGCGCTGACAAGCGCCGTGCGGTGCGGCATGATAGACGAACGCCCGAAAAGACGCTGTTTCTTATTGCTATTATCGGCGGCTCGCTCGGGTCTATTTTGGGAATGAAGACTTTTCGGCATAAGACCAAGCACAAGAGCTTTGTCTTCGGTATGCCGATGATACTAATTCTGCAGGCGGCTTTGGCTGTTTATTTTGCGGTCAAGGATTATTTTTAGGACGAGAGGTGTAACTTTTCTGCTCGTACAGAAAAGTCACCAAAAGATACGCATAAGGGAGAGAGGGATTTCGATTTCCCTCTCTCCCTTATGTATCCCTCTCTCCTTAAAACGACTCAAGAGGGGGAACTTCGGTTCCCCCTCTTGGATTTCCCCCTAAGGTTTGGACGGGGGTACGACTGTCTTGATTATTATAGTCTATTGAAAACTTTATAAGATTTTTGTTACAATGTATTTAGTACTATTTTTTACAAAAAGAGGTGTCCAGATATGCGGAGAAAACTGTTCAAAATGGTCAACGCAGGCGGAGATGACAACTTTTGCGTTATCTATGATTCATTAATGATGTTTGTAATCATTGCTAGTCTTGTACCTTTGTGCTTTAAAAATGATTTAACTATTTTTATTTGGATTGATAGAATTACAGTTGGAGTTTTTGTAATTGATTATTTCTTACGTTGGCTAACTGCAGATTTTGTTTTACAAAATCTAAAAAAACGGGCATTTGTTTTTTACCCATTTACAGTTTGGGCACTTATTGATTTATTGGCGATTTTACCTTCTCTTTCGATCCTCAGTCCGAGTTTTAGAATTTTGAAGGTATTTAGATTATTACGAACTTTAAGAGTACTGAAATTCCTTCGTTATTCGAAATCATTAACAATAGTAATTAGTGTTATTAACAAAGAAAAAAAGCCGTTATTGGCAGTCTGTTACATGGCTATTGGTTATATATTCGTTACTGCTCTTATTATGTTTTCTGTAGAACCTAACAGCTTTGACAGCATGTTCGATGCTCTATATTGGGCCACTACAGCATTAACTACAGTAGGGTATGGCGATATCTACCCAATTACATATATAGGCAGATTTGTGAGTATGATTTCTTCTTTAGTTGGAATCGCTGTTGTTGCTCTGCCATCAGGTATCATTACTGCCGGCTATATGGCAGAAATAAAAGCGAATGCCAAAGAAAATGTATAAATCTTAAAACGACTCAAGAGGGGGAACTTCGGTTCCCCCTCTTGGATTTCCCCCTAAGGTTTGGACGGGGGTACGATTATGCGTTATTTTGCAAGCTCGACGAGCCGTCTAAGTCTGTGGTTTAAGCAGGATTTGCCCACGGGTGGCTCGAAGAGAGCCGCGAGCTCACTCAGGCTCACTTCGGGGTTCTCCCTTCTTACTCTTGCCGTCTCCCGAAGCTTCTCGGGAAGAGTGTTAAGAACACCGGTTTTTTCAAGCCTCTCTATCGCGATAAGCTGGTCGAGCGAGGCGTAGGCCGTTTTGCCGACATTCGCCGCCTCGCAGTTTACGCGGCGGTTTACGCTGTTTCGCATATCCTTTTCGACCTTCGCGGACATCACTTCCATAGCCGCAACGGGAGCGCCGATTGTGGTAAGGAAATCCTCAACAGCCTCGCTCTGCTTAAAATAAATTATGTAATTTCCGCTCCTCGAGGTTTCCTTAGGGGAAAAGCCCATGTCCAAAAGCAAAGAATAGGTTTCCCGACTGACGTTGTAGTGGTCGGTGACAAGCTCAAGGTGGTAACGCTTTTCGGGATCTGTGACCGAGCCGCCCGCAAGAAAGGCTCCGCGAATAAATGCAATGCGGCAGCAGTCGTCCTCCAGCACTCCCCTGTTTATGTGGTGCGCCAGGACTTTGCCGCTGTCATAGCCGTAGACCGCGAATATTTTCTTTATCTTTTCCTGATCGTTTATAATAAAAGTTTGCTTTCCCTCCTTCGCCGAGGGCTGTGGAACTAAGTCAAAGCCAAAACCAAGGGCACGCCTAAAAAGCTTCGGAAGCCTCAGCGCCAGCGCCTGACTTTCCGTGATTATTCTAATCTCGCGCTCGCTGAAGGTGTTGCAGTAAAGGAGTATGCCGTATAATTCGGCCAGAGTGCAGCAGGGACGCTCCGGCGTTTTGCAAAGCTCAATCTTCGTATCCGAGGAAAATGACAAAGCAATCCCTCCCCCATCTGTTTTTTGCTTCTATACGCCCTTTTCTATATCTCTGTGAATCAGGTTTACGTTGTATTGCTTTGACCGCACAAAGGCGGCCAGCTCTTCCGCAATAGCCACCGAACGGTGATGTCCGCCGGTACAGCCGACGGCGATTACCAGAGAGTGCTTGCCCTCATCGACATAATGCGGCAGCAGAAATTCAATCATATCCTTAAGCTTATCTATAAAACCGACGGTTTGTTCAAAGCCGAAAATGTACTTTCTAACATCCTCGTCCCTGCCTGTTTTCGCGGCAAGCTCGGAGATGTAAAAGGGATTCGGAAGAAACCTCACATCAAAAACGAGGTCTGCGTTAGTCGGTATGCCGTATTTGAAGCCAAAGGACAAAACATCCACATCGATGCGGCGCTCCTCGTTCTTGCCCGCGAACAGGCGGAACATCTCAGCCTGAAGGCGGCTTATCGCAAAGCCGGTCGTGTCGATAATGTAGTCAGCCCTGCCCCGAACCGCGCTCAGCATCTGCTTTTCGCGGCGGATAGCCTCCTCTATGTCACAGCCGTCCACATCCAGAGGGTGCCTCCGTCTTGTCTCCTTGTAGCGGCGCACTATGGTATCGGTCGACGCCTCTATAAACAGAATTTCGCACTCGCAGCCCATTTCCTGCATTTCGTCAAGGGCCTTGAAGAGCTCGTCAAAGCTCTCACGCCCCCTGATGTCGGTGACAAGCGCGACATATTCGTAGCGTCCGCCGGTCGCAAGGCAGAGCTCCGCAAACTTGGGTATGAGCACCACCGGCATATTGTCCACGCAGTAAAAATCCATATCCTCCAGAATTCCGGCCGCCTTACTTTTGCCAGCTCCCGACAGACCCGAGATAATCAAAAATTTCATATTAAATCCCCCCGCTTAAGCGCCAAATCGTACCGCACAACTTCTCTCTTTTTCCCTCTATTTCACTGCCTTATTCAGCCTTGAGTATTTCAAAAACCCCTCACAGGGTAATTTAAATCTATTTTTCAGGGAATTCATTTCCCGGTAAAAATTCCACAGCCCGCGCAAATCGTGCGCGACCGGGGGTATCGCGGCGTAAGCCGCGTATCTAGGGGGAATTGGATTCCCCCTAGATGGCTCTAACCCTGTATATACTTTATCTCTGTTTCCAGCATTATTCCGCTGTTTTTAAATACCGTTTCGCGTATATGCTCCACAAGCTCCAGCACATCCTCACAGGTAGCTCCGCCCCTGTTCACGATAAAGCCCGCGTGCTTTTCTGAGACCTGCGCTCCTCCGACCGAAAAGCCCTTGAGACCGCTCTCCTCAATAAGCGCGGCGGCATATCCCCCGACAGGGCGCTTAAAAGCGCTGCCCGCGCTCGGCATGTCAAGCGGCTGAGAATCCCTGCGCTTAGCGGCAAGCTCATTCATTCTGGCTTTTATCTGCTCGGGGTCGCCGGCTTCCAGATGCAGCACGGAGCCAAGTATTATTCTGCCTGTATCGGTAAACGCGCTCCGCCTGTACTCGAAACAGTGCTCATCGCCCGCCGCCGTTTTTCTCTCAAGCTCCTCGTTAAGGTACTCTGTCAGCACTACCGCGTCCTTCATCTCTCCGCCGTAGGCTCCGGCGTTCATTGAGACCGCACCCCCTACTGTTCCCGGAATTCCGTGGGCAAATTCGAGTCCCTTTAGTCCGTTCTTTTGCGCGAACACTGCGACCTTGGAGAGCATAGCGCCGCTTTCGGCGTATACCGCCCCGCTTTCAGTGAATCTCACGCAGGTCATTCCGTCCGAGGTTTTTACCGCAAAAATTTTCAGCGGCTTATCCTGCACCAGAAGGTTCGTTCCGTTTCCGAACACAAAGGGCTTGATGCCGCAGTCCCTTGCGGCCGCACATACGCAGGCCAGCTCCTCGGCTGAGGACGGCAAAGCCATCACAGAGACCGTCCCGCCTATTTTAAACGACGTGTGCCGGCTCATCGGCTCGTCGGTGAAAATCCTTAGATTCGGCTGCGTTTTTCTTAAGTGTTTCAGCAGCAAATCAAATTTCATATTTATGACCATTCCTTTCGCGTTGCAAAGGCACAAAATGACCATGAAAAGGAATGGTCATAATTGTGCAGGTTTTTCGGTTGCCGAGAAAGCGGCGAGAAAAACGCGCTTGATTCGATTATAAGTTTGAAATTTTTTTCAAACTTATGACCATTCCTTTCGCGTTGCAGCGTATCCAGGGGGCATTGTATTCCCCCTGGACTTATTATTGTCCGCTGAGCTTTACGTCGAAAAACTCATTAACTCTGTTGGTAAATTGCTCGGCGGCGTTATGACCGAGGTTTTTGAGCCTGTTGTTCATCGCCGCAACCTCCAGAATAACGGCGAGGTTGCGCCCCGGCTTTACCGGAACAGTCAGCGAGGGAATATCTACTCCCATTATAGTCATATACTGGTTATCTATTCCAAGTCTGTCATAAACCATGTCGTCGTCCCAGGATTCGAGGTTGACTACGAGGTCCACCTTCTTGGAAAGCTTAACGGCGCCCATGCCGTAAAGCTGACGCACATCTATGACGCCTATGCCGCGCAGCTCTATATAATGGCGTATCATCTCCGGAGCTGTGCCGACCAAATTCTTGTCGGAAAGCTTTTTGAGCTCAACGGCGTCGTCCGCAATAAGGCGGTGTCCGCGCTTAACAAGCTCTATGGCGGTTTCACTTTTGCCGACTCCGCTTTCGCCGAGTATTAAAAGTCCCTCGCCGTAAACCTCAACCAAAACGCCGTGACGCGTTATCCTCGGAGCGAGGTGGCTTTTAAGGCTGAGCACAAGCCCGCCAATGAAATCAGAAGTATCCCTGTCGGTGACGAGCAAATTTCTGTCGTGCTTTTCGGCCATGGCGACGCACTCCTCGAGCGGTATCATCCCATGACAAACTACCATTGCGGGTATATTCCATTCAAAAAACCTGTCAAAGCTTTCTAAACGCTGCTCATGCGACAAGGTGCGCTCAAATTCCGTCTCAACCATGCCTATGACCTGCATGCGTTTTTCACCGAAGTAATCGTAGAAGCCCGCAAGCTGTATGGCAGGACGGTTAATGTCCTGCGTCGTGACCTCTATTTCCTCAAAATTGCTGGATTTGTGAACAGCCCTGAGCCTGAATTCCTTTACGAGCTCCGAAAGCTTTACCGAATACTTTTCCATTTTGCTCCCACCTTATCCCATCTTCCGCAGTGTAGGCGGCGCTTACCGACTGCACATGCAGGGCCGTTTAATCATCACTTTTAATTTTAACCAAAAAACAATAATTTTGCAAGTTATATCATGATTTATTGAGGACTTTGAAATATTAAGCACTTGGGTTAATATGATATTTCGCCTCATATATAGCTATGATTTTTGTTTATTTGTGTTATTTTGAACATTAATCAGGACTTAGCGCCAAAAAATCAAAAAAGGGCTTGCTTTTTTCCCCATTGTTTGTTATTATAATGAACGCTACTTTTCGGAAAGTATAATTGTATTACAAGGAGGTGCAGCAGATGGCTAAGTGCGAATTTTGCGATAAGAGTGTCGCCTTTGGTATTCAGGTAAGCCACTCTCACA
>CAYQMY010000080.1:0-9271 GCA_964418735.1 uncultured Oscillospiraceae bacterium
TCCGCATTTACAGCGAGGATCGTCCCATGAAAGCACCCCTTCTTCTCGGTTTAGGTTCCCCGAACGTCCTGACATATAGATGATAAATCCGTCGTAAACGGGCTTGTCACCTTCCACCATTGCGTATGGCAGGATTGCGGAAACGTAGCACGGAATCTCGCCAAAAGTTACCCCAACAAGATAAGCGCGCTTTGCAGAGTACCCTTCAAAAGGCGTTTTGGGCTTGCCGCGCTTAATCATTGCTGCAACCTGACTCACCATATCAAAATCCAAGCCCTTTTCCCTGTCCGAATCGTCAATTTGCGCGCCACCCCTCACGTTTTTTTCTTGATCCGGGCTTAATGCCATATTTCCGAAGGGCCCTCTTTGTTCTGGTGGAAGGGGGTTCTTAAAAGACAGCTCCGCATATCTTGCGCTGTCGAAGTTCTTAAGGGCTTTAAAAGTCGCGCCGGAGACGGATATTCCAACATAAGCGTCACCACTTGATAAAATATGCTCAAACGAGGTTGCCCAACCCGCACAGGGATTATCAATATCGCCGCCGTTATGCATCATTTCAACCATGACGCTCCCGCTGAACTTTGAAGCATCGGCGGGCTTTCTTACTATTATGCGTGTACAATAAGGGCATCCGGCTGTTCTAATTTTTGGACCTTCAGTAGTTCCTTCCCACGCATATACATTTGCAGAACCTGAAACGAGATATTCTTCTTCAACATATCCGTAGTCTTCAAGTATGATCGGGTCTTCCTGATGGGAGGCCATATTAAGCGGATAGCTAGTCTCAGTAACGGGCAATAGACGCAGCTCGGGATCGGGAACAATAAACTTTTCAATATACCTTATATCCATGGCCATAATTTTGCTCCTTTCATTTCAGGATTGGTGGGTCTATATAACTCTTACTTCATTTCCTTCAACTATGAAGTGGGGTGTTATTTTTTGACTTACTGTGATGTCCTCCATGTATTTGACAATTTCATGGAATCTCGGGTCATCCGATTTGAGTATCTCGGGATCATTGGTTACTTCGTCCAGCTGCACCGGCAGGAAGGATACGGATTTAATCTTTTTATCATCGATTATGCACTTTAAAAGCAGGGATTTATAAGAATCGACCGGCATAACACGCTTTGAATCCTTACCGAAATCAGCGTTCAAGCTTCTGATATCACCATGACGTGAATCGTTTACAAGTCCGTTCTTGCCTTCGTAAAACTTGTCGGGCCCCTCGATTGCAAAGTTGGCCATGCTGTAAACTATAGCCTTGCCTTTGTAAATCTCTATGGGCTTTAAAATGTGTGAGTGATGCCCCAGAATTATGTCTGCGCCCTCATCAATGGCAAAATGCGCCGCATACCTTTGGTAATGTGCCAGAACCGCCGGGACAAAATGAATGCCCCAGTGCATCGAAACCATCAAAATATCGACCTTCGGGCGAAGCATACGAATATCTTCAAGCATATTTTCAAGGTCTTCAGGATGCGGCCACGTGTAAACAGTTACGGGAGTACCCGGTTGGTCGTGCTCGTTTGGCACTGCGGCACTGATTCCACGCAGTGGGGCGCAGCCTGGGCGGTCTCTTAATGCCCAGTAGTCTTGCGGCAAAACAGAGCAATATCCCAAAAAGCCTATCTTGGTGCCGTCAAGGTCAATAATTACAGGTTTGCGGGCTTCTTCAAGATTTTTGCCGACCCCAAGCGGGAGCATTCCGTTTGCTTTTATAAGCTCAATGGTTTGGAAAAAAGCGTCGCGCCCCCAATCCATACAGTGGTTGGTGGCAAAAGACAAAACGTTAAAGCCTGCCTTGGCTATAGCGGCGGCACCCTCCGGCTTGCAGCGCATTGGCATGCGGCTTTGGGGAGAGGGAGTGCCGATATCTGTTATCATAGGCTCCAGCTGGCCAAAAATGAGATCGCCCTGCTTTAAAACTTCTCGAACTTTGTCAAAAATTCCGTCTTCATTTGGGCGCTTAACTCCAAGGTCTCCGGTCGCGAAGAATACTTTTTCGCTCATTATATATCCCCCTGCAAATTAAAGTATTGAGCAATCCAAACCGTGATTCTGAAATATTTCCCGGCAGCTTTCCATATGTCCGATTTCCGGGAGCTTAATGTCATTTAGTCGATATTCCATGCCCAGCATTTTATATTTATGAATCCCGAAATTGTGATAGGGCAGAAGCTCTATTTTTATATCCTTATTAATTTCTAAAGCAAATAAAGCGGTATCATTAAGATTTGCTTCGGAGTCGTTTATGCCGGGTATTATGGGGATGCGGATGATCATGGAAACGCTGCTTTGGGCGACTCGCTTCGCATTTCTCAAAATAATCTCGTTAGAAACTCCCGTATATTTTTTGTGCTTCTCACTATCCATCATTTTTATATCAAAAAGCACAAGGTCCAAGGCTTCCAGCACCTTGTCAAAAGCCGAAGTGTGGACATAGCCGCTAGTTTCAACTGCCGTATGTATGCCAGATGCTCTGCATCTCTTAAAAAGCTCCGAGACAAAATCCGCCTGAATAAGAGGTTCTCCACCCGAAGCTGTGACTCCGCCCTGCGATTTTAGGTAATAACCCATATCCTTTTTGATTACCTCAAATACTTCTTCGGAAGTCACAGTTTGATCTGAATATTTAATTGCGCCTGCAGTACATGCCTCTATGCATGCGCCGCAGCTTTTGCATTTGTACAGATCGATTTTGATTTTAAAGCCGCGCTCATCCGGAGCAGGAGTAATTGCTTCCGTGGGGCAGGCCGTTATACAGTCTCCGCAGCCTTTGCAGAGAGAATCCCTGTATACCGGCTGACGGACAAGATTTTGGGATTCCGGATTTGAACACCATAGGCACTTTAGCGGGCAGCCTTTAAGGAAAACGGTAGTCCTGATGCCTGGCCCGTCCTCGGTACTGAAGCGCTGAATGTTAAATATCCTTCCGGTTAAGCCTGCCATTATACGGCCTCGTTTGTTCTTGACATTATTTCGTCCTGAACGTTTCGGGGCAGGTCAACAAAAAAGGCGCTGTACCCAGCCACCCTAACCATGAGATTCTGGTGCTGATCGGGATTCTTTTGAGCCTGAAGCAGTGTTTCTCGGTCAAGAATATTTATCTGTATATGGAAGCCCCCGCGCTGGAAAAAGTTTTCGAGCATAGCGGCAAGTTTGAAGATTTTTGACTTGCTGTCAAAGGTTTTGAGCTCGAATTTCATATTCATCAAAGCGCCTGTAGAGTTTTGAACGTGATTTACCTTTGAGGCGGAGTTGAAAACAGCCGTAGGGCCATTTACATCAACACCCTGAGCAGGGGAGAGAAAGCCGTCTGCAAGAGGCTCGCCTGATTTTCTTCCGTTCGGGAGAGCGCCGGTTACCTTGCCGAAGGTAACATGCGCAACGGCACCGCTCCTTCCGCTCCATAGCCTTGAGCCAAAGGGGTTCTTTTCCTGTCCTAGCCTTTCTTGCAGCCAGAGCGACAGATCACTGAAATAATCATCGACATAGTCATCGTCGTTGCCGTACTTTGGAGCAGACTTAAGCATCGCGTGTATGTTTTCTTTTCCTTCAAAATTTGAAGACACTGCATCGAGCAATTCCTTCATACTTATCTTTTTATCATCGAAGACAAGCTTTTGTATGGCGGCAAGTGAATCAGCCACATCCTGAAGGCCTCTGTCGGCTATATGATATAAAAATTGCGGGTAGCGAACGCCGCCTTCACGGGCATCCATACCCTTTTTGATGCAGTCGCCAAGAAGGGCGGAGGTAAAGGGCATGTGATAATTAGAAACATCCGCAAAACAAGTCATATGGCTCATTTTTGCCATGATGCTTATGAGGTGGCCAAACTGTTTTTTAAATGCCTGCACAAACTGATCTATAGACGTAAAGGTAGTGGGATCGCCGGTTTCGAGTCCTATAAGCTTGCCGTTTTTGGGCTCGTGTCCGTTGCTTAGCACATATTCAAATACTTTAGCGAGATTTATGTAGTTTATGCCGAGTGATCCTCCGTGAATCGACACCCCGGGAATAAGCGAACCCGCGCAGCCTGCTGCTGCCCAGTCCCTGGCGTCCTCAAGCGGGATTCCGTGATCAACGAAGCTCAGGATTCTTGTCTCGTCGTTCATAAACGCCGGATTCCCGTCTCCGCGCCTTATGTTGACCTCGAGCGCTTTGTGCCAGACCTCGGGATCGATTTTATTGTGATATCTAACGTAAATCGGGGGCTGAGGAAAATCTAACTGAGCCAGCACCTCCAAAAGCATATACGACAGCTCGTTCGAGGCGTCTTTTCCATCCCTTGTTACTCCGCAGATTGTAACGTCCTGAAGATGAGTTCCGGGTATGTTTTTCTTATCATAGGACATCTTAACGCAGGTCATTTCGTTGAACTTCACGAAGAGGCAGGAAATAAGCTCGGCTGCTTCCTGCCGCGATATGCTTTTATCCTCTATAACATCCTTGCGGTAAAGCGGATAAAGATATTGGTCAAGCCTGCTCGGACACTCGGCAAGAAAGGAGGTTTCAAGATTAATACATAAATGTATAAACCAGAAGCTTTGAACGGCTTCGTGAAAATTCCGCGCAGGCTTTGCCGGCACCTGCCTGCAAACCTCAGCTATTTTCTGAAGCTCCTTCTTCCTCTTTGGATCGGGCTCCTCTTCGGACATCTCTTCGGCAAGCCTTGAATAACGCTTAGAATATTCGATAGCCGCTTCAAGCGCGATAATTACAGCCTGCAAAAAGCAATCCTTTTTGTAGTCCTTTGAGGGATTGCTGTAGTCGAGCTTTTGGAGCTCTTCTTTGGCTTTGGCAATGACTCCTTCCAAGCCGATTTTAACGGCCTTGCCGTAGTCTACATTTCTGGTGCCGGGTGGGTTGCCAGTCTTTTCGGCGTTTACAAGCCCGGACTCGGCCCAGTCAAAAAGCCAGGGAAACTTTTGGTTTTCAAGCTTTCGCACAGCGTCACCTGTTGAGCGCCCGGCCCAATAGCGGCAATCCTCTTCTAGACTTTTCCGCTCATCCTCGGTTATGGCAGCAACCTTGACGGAGCTTCCGCCGGTCGCCCCATCCTTTAAATTTTCAATAGCTACCGCGGGGTTATAATCGACATAAGGTGATGCGCCGAACACATATTTAGATTGAGTGCCCACAATCAGCTCGCCTGATCTGATTGCGATGGGATTTCCGTGCATAATCCGGCTAAACAGCTTTGCCCTTCTTATATCAAGGTTTTCGCCCTCGGTTTCCTTCCAGGACTCGGTTGCGAGCCGGCTTCGCTCTGAACAGATATGCTCCTCAGCATCCAGGCGCATTTTCTTAAGCCTTGAGACTCTGTCAGTAAGGCAATTTATCCTGTTTATCTCGTCATAATCAATTTTTGCCCGGCGGGCCGTACCTTCGGTCATTTCTCTTCCCCCTTACTAATAAGTTTAAAAACATGAGTTTTTAATCATTCATGTGGTTTCCCGGCGGATTAAGTGTACCGGTAGTATAAATTCCTGCTTTGAAAGCGGCTTGCCTTCCAGCAGGGAAGCGAGAGCTTCCACCGCTGCGATTGCCATTTTTTCCGTTTCAATAGCTACAGTAGTTATGGGGAATAACCCATATTCACTTATTCGAAGATCCTCATAACCTACGAGCTTGACAGCACTCTGATTTAAACGATCTAAGCGTATCAAGCCCGCGCCCACCAAGGCGTTTAAAACACCAGTGGTTATTCGGTTTGATGTGCAGATAACGCCGTCAAACTGGAATCCCTTTTCGACAAGAGCGCGAGTTTTTTTTATAACATCTGTTGAGTGAAGGGGGTCAACGTAAATTATGTTTTCTGTCTTCGGCTTAATTCCGTACTCCTTTAAAGCGTCGCAGTGGCCCAAATAACGGTTAGCGAATGAGGATAATCCGAAGGGGTCCATGTAAATAGCAATATCTCTGCAACCCTTATCCAGCAATTCCTTAGCGGCGATATAACCCCCGCTGCGATCGTCTGATTCAATTACCGCTGAGTTTGGAGGAAGCGAATGCGAGGGGCGGCGTTCAAGGTACACAACAGGCAGGTCTCCGAAATGAATGCCCTCATGGTGGCTGTCAGGCACATAGATTATTCCGCTAACGTATTGGGATTTAAGTATCTTGATATACTGCTGTGTGATTTCCTTGTTATCGTTGGTGTTGCATATGGTAGAAATGATGCCGTGCTTTAAAAGCTGCTGCTGCACCGTTCTGACCAAAAAGCCGTAAGGTTCGTTTACTATATCAGGGACAATTATACCGACTGAGGGTATTATATTTGTTCTTAATCCCTTTGCGATCATATTGGGAGTATATCCATACCGCGCTATCACATCTTTGACCTGTGCTTCCGTTTTTGGGGATACTTTCCCGGTGTTGTTAAGTACTCGCGAAACGGTAGCAGTCGAAACTCCGGCAAGCTTTGAAATATCCTTTATTGAAATACTCATAAGGGCACATCCTAAATTGTAATCGTTTACATTTATAATCTAAAATTAACATAATAAATCAAGCATTTCAATATCTATTAACGCAAAATATAAAATTAGTGAAGTTTTTATACTAATAAACAGACAAATATGTGCGCAAAATCCTGCGCTAATTTATTGACAATGCCTATTTCTGATGATAACATTAAAAAAGTGAACGATTACATTCCAGTATATTGATTAAAAAGATTCCGGTCATCAATTCAGCTTTAAACAGCAACCACATTTTTAGGAGGGACTATGATGAAGAAACGCAATCGCATAATATCTGTATTAATCGCTCTCACTTTGATCATTGCAACATTCGCCGGCTGCGGCGGCAAAACCACCCCCTCTCCTGCAGCTTCCAATGCGCCGGCAGCAAGTCCTGCCGCAAAGACTCCTGTTACCGGCGGTATCCTAACCGTATCGCAGGGCATCAATCAGATGGAAGATAATATGTTCCCCGGTACCGCGGCTAATGCTGACGTACTGCAAAACGCTCGCCCCTGTCTCGAGCCTCTCTTTGAGATTGCTTCAGACGGTACGCTGATTCCCTTCCTAGTAAAAGAATCCAAAATGGAAAACAACGGACAGAAATACACTCTGATATTGAATCAGGGCATTAAGTTCCACGACGGTACCGATTTCAATGCTGAAGCGGTTAAGTGGAATGTAGAAGCGGTAATAAAGGGAAAAATCCAGGCTACTTTCGCAAACCTTGATAAGATTGAAGTAACAGATACATATACGCTCGTCCTGACATTGAAGACGCCCGATCTTTTCTTCCTCAGCACATGGGCGACATCAATACCTTCATTAATGGTTTCCCCGACCTCAGTGAAAACAAACGGTGAGGACTGGGCCAAGACTCATCCTATTGGAACAGGCCCGTTTAAACTCCAAACCTGGGACTATGGCGTAAAAATGGTTTATGTGAAGAATGATAACTATTGGAGGAAGGACGCAAACGGAAATAAGCTTCCTTATCTCGATGGTATCACCTTTAAATTTATTCCCGACAGCGTAACCGCAACAACATCATTCAAAAACGGTGAAATTGATATGCTGCGCAATCTCAACTCAACAATGATAACCAGCCTGAAACCAGTTTCCAAGGTTACAATATATGATTATCCCGGCCTTACCGCCAACATCTGGTTCCCGACCCTCATTCAGGGCTCAAAATTCCAGAACCTGAAGGTGCGTCAGGCTGTAAGCCATGCAATCGACTTCCCGACACTCATCAAGTCGGTATACGGTCCGGAATATCAGCCGCTTAGCCAGCTTTCTTATCCCGGAAGCCCCTATTACAACAAGGACATCACGGGCTATAAATACGATGTGGCAAAGGCAAAGGCGCTTCTCGCCGAAGCAGGGTTCCCCAACGGCTTTGAAGCCACAATGGTAGCGGAAAATACGCCTATAAACTCGATACTCCTGCAGACTATTCAGTCTTACCTTAAAGAGGTCGGCATCAATTTAACTATAGACCTGGCCGACGCTTCCCGCTTTGCACAGAGTGTTATGTTCAGCTCCTGGGGCGACCGGCTTGCAGTAATTCCGAATACATATACTCCAGACGAAATCGGCGCTGCAAAGCGTGTTCTCAACTATGCCACCACTCTCTTTAACAAAACAGTCGAATTCCCCCAGAAGTACAAGGAAATATATGACCGCATGGCTAAAGCGCCTAGTGTAGATGAAGCTAAAAAGGCTTATGCGGATTTAAACAAATTCTTTATAGACGAAGCCTGCCTTGGCACCCCGATTTATCTTATGCACTACTCAATAGCACAGCAGAACTGGGTACATGGAACAGGAAGCGGTGTTGACGGCGAAAAGCAAATCCGTTACATGTCACCGGAAACCATATGGATGGAAAAGCACTAATAATCAGCATTAATCAAAAAAGCCTAGTCATTAAGAAGGGAACATGGGAGGTAAAGTGCCATGTTCCCTTCATCATAAAGCAGGAAAACGAGGGGAATACTTTTGGCTCAATATATAATAAAAAAGATTCTACAGGCATTTTTGGTGCTTATTTTAGTCACCTTTGTGTCTTATCTTATCATGGAGCTTATACCCGGAGACGCTGTCAACTTCCTTTTGGGAATTGAAGCAACGCCGGATAAGGCGGCCGCTTTGAGGGCCGAATTTAATTTAGATAAGCCATTTATTGTGCGCTATTTCATCTGGCTTTTCGGTATTTTTAAAGGTGACCTTGGGATGTCGATATTTTATAACGAAAGTGTATCAGCTATCATTTTGAGAAAGATGGTCGTCACCTTCCGCATGGGCTTTGCCGCCCTCCTTTTAAGTACGGTTGTAGGCATAGCGCTTGGCGTTGTTTCTGCCGT
The DNA here is from genome assembly GCA_964418735.1 of uncultured Oscillospiraceae bacterium. Classification (GTDB taxonomy): domain Bacteria; phylum Bacillota; class Clostridia; order Oscillospirales; family Oscillospiraceae; genus DUPK01. The sequence continues at coordinate 8,840 of CAYQMY010000080.1, forward strand.
AAACCGTGGAAGATTTTGGGACAATATCATAAGCTTTTTTGCGAACATCGGGATTTCCATACCGTCCTTCTGGCTTGGAATCCTTCTTATGGCTTTGCTTTCATTAAAGCTCAAAATTCTGCCGGTACAGGGCTACACTGACCCCTCGGTTGACTTTTGGCTTCATACGAAGCAAATGGTTATGCCTGTAATAGTCACGGCGGTTGGTGCATTGTCGTCAATGGTCCGGCAGACAAGATCGGCAGTACTCGAAACCATAAATCAGGACTATGTGCGAACTGCCAGAGAAAAAGGATTAAAAGAGCGGATTATACTTATGAAGCATGTTCTTAGAAATGCCTTAATACCCATTTTGACTCTCCTTGGAATGCAAATTAGAGTTTTGTTCGGAGGAGTCGTTATCGTTGAAAATATATTTGCTGTGCCCGGAAT
>CAYQMY010000081.1:0-5542 GCA_964418735.1 uncultured Oscillospiraceae bacterium
GTGTAGCACAGCCCTTGGAGAGGGGCTCTAATAACTACTACTCTATAATACAAGGCAAAAAATTACTGAGTATTCTAATGTCGCTTATGCTTATCGCTTCATTATCAACAGCCGCGTTGGCAGAAACTTTTACAGATATCACTGACGATCCCTTTGTCAATGAGATCAATTATTCGCAGGCAAAAGGTTATATTATGGGTATAAACTCGTCGACCTTTTCGCCGGAAGGCAGCCTGACGCGCGGTCAGTTAGCTGTGATATGGTGCAGATATATGAACTTCCGCACCAACCACACTTTTACGGATATATCCGCATTAACGCCTGATAACTACTACGATATCGCGTCATTTATCTTGTACAGTACGGGTGCTTTTAATGGAACCAGCGAAACAAAGTTCTCGCCCGATAACAATATTTCAAGAGAACAGCTGGCTACTGTAATTGCGCGAGCGATGAAGCTTGGAGCTACGAACCCGGATGCATACATGCAGTATGAAGACTATGAAATGATATCATCATGGGCTACGGAAGCGGTTTCTGCATGTATAGGCAATGAAGTGTTCAGGGGGCTTTACGATGGAAGCAATTTTGAACCCAGTATGGCCGTGACACGCGCTGAAATCTGCAAACTGCTTTACAATCTCGATAAACCTCAGCATACCATTACTATCGCGTCCATGACTGGAGGCACAGTTACGGCATCACAGACTGAGGCTCGTGCGGGCGAGGTTATTACACTTACAATTACGCCCGACACAGGTATGCGCTTAAAGGAAGGCACATTAAAATATAATGACACCGTAATCAGCGGCGATACCTTTACAATGCCTACTACGGACGTAACAATCACAGCCGAATTTGAAGAAATAGTTGTGACTCCGAGTCCGACTGCAAGCCCTGAGCCGACCGCAAGCCCCGAGCCGACTGCAAGCCCGGAACCGACTGCAAGTCCTGAGCCAACCGCAAGCCCCGAACCGACCGCGAGCCCTGAGCCAACCGCAAGCCCCGAACCGACCTGATAGTGCCCCTTAAGCAGAATAAAGTGTAAAAATACAAAACCTCAAGTATCGAAGTGATACTTGAGGTTTTTGTACGATTAATTTTATAAATTCAGGACTGATTATTTCCCAAGCCTATCCCCGTAATGCTCCAAAACAAAATCGAGGTCCTTATCGCCTCTGCCTGAACAATTGACCAGAATTGAACCCGTGTTCATTTCCTTGGCCAGCTTTATGGCATAGGCAACAGCGTGAGCGCTCTCCAAAGCCGGGATAATGCCCTCGAGCTTTGATAAGGTGAAGAAGGCATCTATTGCCTCGTCATCGGTGGCAGAGGTATAGGTTACTCTTCCTAAATCTCTAAGATAGGCATGCTCAGGACCAACAGACGGATAATCAAGTCCGCTTGCAACAGAATATACCGGCTGCGGTTCTCCTTTTTCATCCTGCAGCATTATGGAATTGAAGCCATGCATAATGCCCTCTGTACCATAAGTCAGGCTGGCCGCGTGCTGTCCGATTTCCGTGCCGATACCCATCGGCTCAACTCCGTAAAGCTTTACGGGGTCATTCAAAAACGGAGTCATGATGCCTGCCGCGTTTGAGCCTCCGCCAACACAGGCGACAACGGCGTCGGGAAGATTGCCGGTCATCTCCAGAAATTGCTCTCTGGCCTCAATGCCGACAATTGTCTGAAAATCTCTTACCATGAGAGGGAAGGGGTGAGGCCCGACAACAGAACCGATGCAATACATAGCATCTTCAAATTCCAAAACATATGCTTCGAAAGCGGCGTCCACAGCTTCCTTAAGTGTTTTGAGACCGTGCGTAACAGGAACAACTCTCGCGCCCAGCAGCTTCATGCGCGCAACATTAGGCGCTTGCTTGGCAATGTCCACCTCGCCCATATAAATGTCGCATTCCATTCCAAAAAAGGCGGCGGCAGTGGCCAGGGCGACGCCATGCTGACCGGCGCCTGTTTCAGCTATTATTTTCTTTTTGCCCAAATATTTTGCTAGGAGGGCTTCTCCCATGCAGTGGTTTAGCTTATGCGCGCCGGTATGATTCAGATCCTCTCTCTTTAAATAAATCTGGCAATTTCCTACCGCGTTTGATAGCCTTTCGCAATGGTATGTTGGGGTGGGGCGGCCCTGAAATTCCTTTCTGATGCGCCTGAGCTCGTTGATAAACCTTGAGCTTTTGCATATTGTTTTGTAGCCTGTTGATATTCTTTCAAACTCAGGAATGAGCTGAGGAGGAATATACGCGCCTCCGTATGTGCCGAAAAAGCCTTCCTCTGTAGGGGTTTGCTTGTTATAAACTGCAAAGTCAACATTTGGATTTAACATTTTCATTCTCCTTTTTTGTATTAATATAATGTTTTATTTAATAAATGCCAGTACTCTGTTGAGTCTAAAACTTGCGAAAGCTGCGAAGCTATTTTTGTGCAAGACAAGGCGCAGACCGCAGGTAATACTTTGTGTATTGGCAAGGGGTGCAACGCAGTATTGCGCAAAAAGAGCGAGTAGATTTGCAAGGATTAGGCGCAAAAGAGTACTATCAGATTTTCCAATAAAAAAACTCCTGCCCCAAACAAGGGGCAAGAGCTGATCTCCTGCGGTACCACCCAATTGACGCGATTAATAAAATCTGCGCCCACTCATTCCACGCACAAACCTGCATGCTTCCTTTATAACGGGCGAAGATCCCGTCAGATACTACTCACAGGGTCAAAATGCCTGTTTTCGCTCTGCCCTCTTAAGTCCATTCAATTTATCCCTGCCTGCCGCAATTTCACCGTCTGCAGCTCTCTATGAGGTGGTCGACAAATCTACTACTCTTAATCGTTGGTTTTCAGTATTACATTGTATTTAGTATCAAACAATTTTGTTAATTTGTCAAGATATTTTTTGCTGCCTTATTTTTGCGACTGAATTCCATACATTGCATTTTTTATTTTTCTGTACATGTGCTATTGTTTTGTAGGAAAAAACACCAGATAAAGAGAGGAAATTGACAATGAAAATTAAAGCGGCACTCCTTGCGTTGGCATTGATTCTGCTGTTCTCTATTACACCGTTATTCGTAAATACTGCAAGTGCCACAGCGCTCAGAGAATTTTCCGGCGAAGCAGGCTCATACAGCGGCGAATACAAAATAAGCACCGCAGAAAGTCTTAATGCGCTTGCCGCCGCCGTAAATGCCGGTAACAACATGTCCGGCGTGACCTTTTATCTTGAAAATGATATAGCTCTCAATTCCGCATTGGAGTTCAACGAAAATGGCTATGTAAGCGGATCGCCGGCCGTGTGGTCACCAATAGGTACATACACAGAACCCTTTTCGGGCGTTTTTGAAGGCAACGGCTACACTATCAGCGGAGTTTATATCAAATACTTGGATATCGAATACATGGGTCTGTTTGGATATGTTAAGGGAGGTTCGGTTCAAAACCTCAAGCTTAGCAATAGTGTTATTGATGGATTTGGCTGGGTTGGCGGAATAATCGGCTTCTATGAGGCCGAAGGCAAATCACCGATTGTAACTTTTAAAAACCTAAGCGTTTCTAAATCTTACATTTATGCTTCACGAAACGGAGGAGGGCTGATAGGCGGCATTAACGTTGACGGAGAGAGGATAGGAACCGCAATTCAGATAAATATTGACGGCTGTCGGAACGAAAGCATTATAGAAGGCGGTAACGACGGCTTCTATATGCAGGGCGGTTTGATAGACGAAATAAATGCCTCTGGTGAAGGTGTGAAAATATCTATTACTAATTGCTATAATAGCAATAGCGTAAATGGATCGGGCATTGTAGGAAAGGCCACCATAAATAATGGGAGCTCACTTATAATAGATAACTGCTATAACTCTGGACACCTTAGGGATCAGGCTGGGATCATCGGACGCGCGTGGGCCATTGGCGGAACTGTTATTATTCAAAATTGCTATAACACCGGTTCCACCGGCTACGGTATCGCAAAGGAAGTATCCGCTCAGGGAGACACAGGTAAGTCAACCGCGATTATCAGAAATTGCTATAATAATTCGGGCTCGGGATCGCTAAGCGGCATAGTAGGTTATATCGGAAACGGCGGCTTGGGAGACAACACGGCAACGGTTGAATATTGCTGGAATGCGACGCCATGTGTCTTTGGCGGCATTGCAGGTGAAGCCTCCGGTAATAACACCACCATACAATACTGCTATAATCTTGGGAGCATCAATGGCATTGATGGCGGCAGCGGGGGCATAGCGGGTAAGCTCAGCGGTTCTGTAAAAGTGCAGTACTGCTATAACACAGGTGCCCTAAGTTCCGATACGCGCGGCGGAATTGTAGGTACTATATATAACTATGACAATATTGTAATCAGAAACTGCTATAATGCGGGCACTATCGAAGGTAAAGAGACCCTTAGCAACGCGGTTGAAAGCGGTGCGATTTTGGGCAAGAATTTAGGTACAGGCACTGTTACGGTGCAAAACTGCTATTACGATAAGAATCTTTCTCCGATTGGCGCCGTTTACGGCCATGACATCCCAAATGCGGCTATAGGTCTGAGCACAACGGAAATGACGGGAACTAAGCTCGAAAATATTCTAGGCGAAGACAACTGGGTTTTTACCGCAGGTCTTTATCCGAGGCTTAAGGGTACCGATACTTACAACATGGCAGGAAGTAACGCAGCTATTGTTTCGGTAACACCGGCGACCTTTGGTATTGGAGATTCATCAGCTTTTGTAATGGGCAACATCAGCCTTGGAACAGGGAACGGCGTAACTTGGAAGTCAGACAAGCCGAATATAGTTAAAATAGAAGGCGGCAGCGCTAAACGCCTTGGTATTGACAGCAAAGGTGCCACACTGACAGCTTCGCTTAACGGCGTTTCAAAAGCAATCAGGCTTTCGGAAATTTCAGACCATCAAGTATTCTATAAGTTGACGATAGAGGCGACAAAGGGAGGCGCAATAAGCTCCGGTACTGTTTATATAGCCAAGGGCCAGAGCCAGACCTTCAATATAAAACCGAATAACGGCTGTGCTTTGTACCATATCCAAGTCGACGGAGATGATTTTATAAACAAAGGTGAAACCTATACCATATTCAGCATCAAGTCGGACCATACAGTCAAAATAGCTTTCGTTGGGACCTCGGGCTGGGTTAATCCTTACTCGGATGTTGAGGAATTGGATTGGTATGGAGCTTCGGTAAGATATGTGACTGATCATTATTATATGTCCGGTACCGACGTAAGTAAATTTGAACCGAATCTGGAAACTACCCGCGCAATGATGGTAATGATACTTTGGCGCATGCAGGGCCATCCGAGTTCTTACGCCGACATCCATTTCAGGGATGTTATTCACGAATCATGGTACGGCGCTCCGGTCGCCTGGTCAGTAAAATATGGAATAGCTAACGGTTATGATGAATATACATTTGGTCCCAACGATAATGTAACCAGGGAACAGCTAGCCGCAATTATGTACCGTTACGCCAAATTCAGGGGTTATGACACGTCATTTACGAATAGCCTTTC
>CAYQMY010000081.1:5552-9236 GCA_964418735.1 uncultured Oscillospiraceae bacterium
CCTTTCAAATTTTGAAGATGCTGCTAATATATCCGATTGGGCTACTGACAGCATGAAGTGGGCGGTGTCAAAGGGACTCATAAACGGCATAACAGCAACTTCCCTAGAACCGGGAGGCTATGCAACCCGAGCACAGCTCGCTGCGATAATTGAGCGTTTTAATTTAAAATTCAATAATTAATATAAGCACAAAGCCTAAGCGCGTTGAAATATAGACGTTTCAACGCGCTTAGGCTTTGTTCAATGCAAGGTTTTGAATTTGAAGTTGGTAACAGAATAAGATTATTCGGGGAGATTTTTAATTCATCCGCGCATAATTCGAAGCGGCATAATCGCTATACTTTTGAAGCCGTGTCTGCAGATCGTCGTTTTCCGAATAAAGCTCCGAAAACCCGTCCAGCCACGAATACTCCTCATAAAAAGACTTGGCGGAACTTGGCCCGAAGGTATACGCGCCGCCTTCGCTGCTTAAAATTAGGGTGCTATTTTCGAGCAAGGCGTTTACTTCATCTGCGAACGCGACCATTTTCGGAGCGTCCAGCGCTTTGGTTCCATTAATGTCGAACTCAAGTTTGTTTGTTCGTACAACCTTTTCCGCTTTGTCCTCCGGCGTGAAAAGCGTATAAACATACGTGCAGTAGCCCTGCCCCATGTGGGGATTATATCTCAGGATATAGTATTTGCCATCGAGCCGGCACAGAAACAGAGAATTCCAGCCCGCATGCGGAAGCCCGGCTTTTTCGCTCCAGATTTCATTGCCGTCGCTGTTAAGGACGGGAAGGGTGACGATGTCTCCTTTGTCAATATCCATTCGGCTTTTATCGAGATAAAACGTTTCCACCTCGCCGTCTTGGTCGATATCAGCGGATGTGACAAAGGTGCCGGTGCCGAGAGCTAACTTCTCAGGTTTTGTAAGGCAATCCGGCCAATCCATGTTCCCGCTCAGGAACGCACTTAGCTCAACACCGCCGTCGTTGTTCCAGATTGTCCAGAGTGCGGTTTTTTCGTTGTATTCCAGATAATATCTGCGTATGATCTCCCCGTCGTCAAAAAAAATCTTTTTGTGGTCATACCGTGCGGAGTAATACGCGGCGACGGTCACTATATTGTTTTCCACGTATTCGTCCGTCCAGCCCTTGGACTTCGCGTAATCGCTCCCTCTGAATTTCTCGATAACCTTTGCTGTATCGCTTTTTGAAACGGCGATTTCATATATGTCCAGACTTATCGTGTAGTCCTGCTTTTTCTCAGCTATAAGGTATTTTCGTACTGTTTCAACAGGGTCTTCAGAGGATGCGCCGAAATATGCGTCGGCGGAATCAGTGAGTGTTTGCTGTTTATCGTAAGCCGTGACAGCGGCCTGTACGGGTGGTAAAAAGCCCTTAAATCGCCAGAGCCCGGCGCCCCCCTTGACACAGTACATATGATAGCTGCCGCTGAGCGGCGTGCCCCAGACCGTCATGCTCCAGTTTATGACCACCGTCGCGCTTTCCTCGTCGGCGGTCTGGACGCCGAGCGTCCAGTCGCAGTCGTCGGACGCTATCTGCCCGACAACGCCTGCCGCGCAGTAGAGAATACCGTCGCGTTCCATGAACAGCGGTATGTTCTCATCTTTGCCGACACTGGTCGAAAGGAGCTTCCGGCAGGTCGCGTCGTCGAACAGCTTTGACAGATACGTTTCCAACTCTTTCATTGAGGAAATACCCTCTCGCGTTACTACTGCATACCAAACGACCCCATTGTCAAAATACTGCTTGCTTGCATCAAGCTCAATCGGGCCCTTGCCGGTAAACCACGCATAAGCCTCCACAGCCTTTTCCATGACAGGGTATATCTCCTGATATTCCCGAACGAAATCGGGTGCTGCGGAAGGCGTCTCTGAAGGAATATCTGAAGGCATCTCTGGTTTATCGGTTTTTGCCCCCGTGAAGGTGCAGCCCACCGCGACAGCCGCGACTAGCACGACTGCAATTAACGCCGGCAAAATAACTTTCGGCCTTTTGGCAATCAGCGCAATCCGCTCCTTGATGCCCTTTTTACCGTCAGTCATGGTGGTTGCACAGCAAAGCAGCTCCATGGCGCTTCGTTTCTCGCAGGTCAGCCCGATGAGAGTGCGCCCATACTCTATGCGGTTTTCCTCGCCGAGCCGTTTGATGCTGCCCTCGTCACAGGCAAGCTCCGCGTCACGGCGGGAAAGCTTTGCTGCCAGCCAGACCAGAGGGTTATACCAGTGTATAGCGAGGCAGAGACAGCGCAGCGCCGCCCAGATGTGGTCGCCATGGCGGTAATGGGTCAGCTCGTGCGCCAGCACATGGCGCAGCCTCGTTTCATCCTCGGCAATGTCCGGCGTGATATATATCGCGGGGCGAATAAATCCGAACAGGCAGGGGGAGGGCAGGGCCTGAGCTTCATAGACTGGCAGCTTGCAACCGTCTGCCGGAAACCTTTTTCTTGTCCTTTTCAGTTTCCTGCCAAAGCTGAGATTGGATAAAAGCAGGCACAGTCCAACGGCCGCAACTCCAACAAGCCACAGCGCGTTCAGCACATCAATCCACGGTACAGTTACTGGCACGATTGCCACGACACCGTCTACACTTGAAGTGATCTGCCGGAACTCAGGATTCTTTCCGCCGGTAATGCTGTGGGTTCTGTTTGTCATGGCGAATTTATCATAGTCCTCAATGCTGTCAAATTCATACTGCTTGTTGAACGGCAATGAAAGACTCGACATCTCAAAGTTGTCCTCAACCAGCGACAGCATCTCTGCGACACCCGCCGCGCTCCAGGCGCTTTCTCCAATGCTACCCGGCACAAGCAATCGCACCAGCACCAGTGTCCAAAGGGCGTATTGCAGGCGCAAGTTGATTTTGCCCTTCAAAAGGTGCCGCAGCACAATCACTATCAGTATGAGAATTGAGGAGGTTATGATAAACTCCGTCATTTCTTCTCCTCCTCAGCCTCGCGTAAAATCGCGTACAGCTCGGCGATCTCTTCTTTTGTGAGTTCCTGCTTTTTCGTGATGGCGCTCATCATCAGGCTGACACTGCCTTTGTACACGCGGTTTAAAAAATCGTCCGTTTCCTTGACGGCCGCGTCTTCCCGTCTGACGAGAGGGAAGTAAGCCTTAATCCCATCCTTCTCTTCGCAGCGGATCAGACCCTTTTCAGTCATGCGCCGAAGCATCGTCAGAGTCGTGCTTCGGGTCCAGCCCACATGCTCCTGTAAATAATCCGTTGCCTCTCTGCCGGTTCGCGGTGCTGTGTCCCACAGGCACTCCATGAGGCTCCATTCGGCGTTGGTAAGGCCTATATTCTGCAGAGGCATTTTTATCACACTCCATACTGTCTACAACGTAAACACATTATATACTATTTTGTTTACATTGTCAACAGCAAGACAGGCATTAGGCAACCTCATTTTTCCAATATGCTCGATTGTTCCTCGTGCTCTTAAGTGATATAATAATACGTAACTTAATTGATTCACATAAAGGAGGCTGCAAATGTCAAATAATAATTCGGATTCCACAAATCAAAAAAACACCCGCAGGAAGTCTCATCTGAGAAAATATCGTATAATGATAGGGGGGGTTGCCGCACTTATTTTAATATTTGCAGCTATTCTCTTTACCCCGCGTTTCTTAGACGCCGGGAAAAGCAAAGAAGCAACACCAAATCCAAACCA
>CAYQMY010000082.1:0-9050 GCA_964418735.1 uncultured Oscillospiraceae bacterium
ACGCGCACGGAAAGACGGTAAACTTTGAGAACACGGTCATAATTATGACCACCAACGCCGGAAGCGATAAAAAGGACGGCGCGGTTGGCTTTAACCGCTCGGTAAACGATCAGGGCAAGGAAAAGGCGCTGAAGGCTCTTAACGACTTCCTGCGCCCGGAATTCATCAATCGTGTGGACGAGATTGTCTACTTCAACAGGCTGACCGAAGAAAACTTTAAGGCGATATCCGTAATTATGATAAACGAGCTTCGCGACAGCATAAAGGAGAAGGGCATAACACTTTCCTATGACGACAGCGTGCTCGACTATCTGATTAAGAAATCCTACTCGATAACCTACGGAGCGAGAAACCTCCGCCGCTTTATTCAGAAGGAGATCGAGGATAAGATTGCGACGCAGATTATTGAAAGCTACGAAAAGCCGGTAAGTAATATTACTCTCGCGGTTTCAGAGGACAAAATCGAACTTATATCCTACTAAAGCTCAAGCAGCGTTCCGATTATTCGGAACGCTGTTTTTTGTCCCGGGACAACGTAACATACACAAGCTCTGCGAGTATAATGTACTGTGAGACTTTAAATACGAGGGGCGGCTGTTATGAGAAGATATTATTTCAGGTACGGTAAAAGGGCCGGACTTGTTTGTCTGACGCTGGGCGCGATTATTATTCTTGCGCTTATTATGCCGCCAATATTCTGGTGCTTTGCGCTGGGCGTTGCGCTTATATGTATAGGCGTAGCTCTGCTTAGAAGTTGACGGAAAACGGAGGTGCGGCGTTTGAAGGTCTTTGTGGTTAAAGCTCCCCGATTCATGTCGGGCATGCTGAGATTTATTTTTCGCGTTAAAAAATAAATAGGACATATTCCAATACCCTCATAAATATACTCTATCGAGGACAATGAAATCGCATCAAGGAGAGGATATTTATGGAGGCTAGGCTCGAAAAAAAATCTGTACCTTTTTATAAAAACCTTTTTAACGCGGACGTCACGCAGGAAGAAACTATGGAGATGATTGTGCCGGACGCCATGCCCGACATCGTCAGAATCATCGAGACCGACGCAGTTTTAATAATGCGCAGCAAGGAAGCGGAGGCCGGAAGGGCGACGGTCGGCGGCGTTATTAACGCCGTTGTGCTCTATTTGTCGGAGGGCGACGAGCAAATTAAGAAGCTGGAGCTGAAAATGCCGTTTACGGCGGCATTTGATAACGCGGCCGCCGACAGCAGCGCACGGCTGACTGCCAAAGCCTCGGTCTGTTCAATAGACAGCAGAATTCTCAATCCCAGAAAGGTGCTGGTTCGCGCCGACGTTTGTACTCAGATTTCGGGCTACGGCTTTGTTAAGCTGGAGCTTTGCGGTGCGGGCGGAGACATGGCTGCCGATATGGAGGTTCTTGAGGAAAGGCGAAGCGTGAAGAGCGTCGCCGATGTCCGTGAAAAAACCTTTGTGATTTCCGATGATTATATACTGCCAGCCTCGGCAATGCCGATTGGCGAGCTGCTTGACTGCCGGTTTACGATTCTTTCGGAGGATGTCAGAACCGTAGGCAGCAAGCTTATAATAAAGGGAACGGCGATGGTGTCTGTTCTTTACCTGTCAAGAGGCGAAGGGGAGCTTTGCCGCTCCGAGTTTTCAAGCGTGTTTTCTCAGATAGTTGAGATGGAGGCGGTAAGCGAACCGGAATTTGCGGTTACTATAATGCCTACGGGTATGTACTTTGACCTTGCGGACGGCCCAAACGGAACCCTTATGATTACCATGGAGCTTCACGCGGTTGCTCAGATTGTCGTTATAGAGAACAGGGAGATAGAATACATATCCGACATCTACAGCACAGTTTATGATCTCGTGTGCCAAAACGAGAGCTACGGTATAGATACCGTCGAGAGCTCGTCTGTTATACGCGAGACGGCCAGCAAAAATATCGAAACCTATGTTCAGGCTAAGAGCATTGTTTGCGTAAACGCCTTTACAGGTAAGACCTCTAAAATAAACAGCGACGACGGCTGCAGGTTTGAAACAATGGTCTGCATCGAGGTGGTCTACAGGTCTGAGGACGGACGTATGTTTTCCGTCAGAGACAAGATGGAGGTCTCAGCCATGTGGGAAGACCCCTGCGAGAATGTCGCATGGGTATGCAGCGTGGATTACGGGGATGCGACCGCCGCTATCCTGCCGGATGCCGTTGAGGTTCGCGTAAATGTAGACTTCATGGTCACAGCGCTGAAGGTTCAGACCCTAGAGGCTGTAACGGGTGCCGGATGTGATGATACGGCTGTAAGGGATATATCAATGCTGCCCTCCGTGACCTTGAGGCGTATGGCGAACGGCGACACCCTTTGGCTGCTGGCTAAGAGGTACAATTCATCGAGAGCGCTGATTCTTGAAGCGAACGGACTTGAGGAAATGACGGAGCAGGATGAAGGAAGGCTTCTGATAATACCGAAACGGAGATAAATATACATATAATAGGCAGGCAGAAGAATTATTCTGCCTGCCTGATTTTTTGAGCTTTCGGCTTGTCATGCCTAAATAATTGTGATAAAATAACCGTCGCGGTTATTTCCGGAGTATTCGGGCGTTTTTGCCCATGCGGGTTTTAATCCGGCGGACATAGCTATACACAAACGGACAGAGGAGATGAATTTATGTCAGGGCATTCCAAATGGCATAATATACAGAAAACGAAGGGCGCTGCGGACGCGAAGCGCGCTCAGGCTTTCACGAAGATTGCCAGAGAGATGATTGTGGCGGTAAAGGAGGGCGGCAGCGGAGATCCCTCTAATAACTCACGCCTTGCAGCGGTTATTACTAAGGCAAAGGCAGCCAACATGCCTAACGATAATATTAAGAGGACGATAGATAAGGCTCTCGGCAGCGGAGACAGCTCGAGCTACGAAAGCATTAACTACGAAGGCTACGGCCCCAGCGGAATCGCTGTCATAGTTGAAACGATGACCGACAACCGCAACCGCACGGCCTCCGAAATGCGTCACTACTTTGATAAGTACGGCGGAAACATGGGAACCGCCGGCTGCGTATCCTGGTCCTTCGATAAAAAGGGCGTTATCGTTATAGACAATGAGGATATGCGGCTTGACGAGGACAAGGTCATGGAGGACGCTCTTGAGGCAGGTGCCGACGATATCTCAAACGAGGGCGAGGTTTTTGAGGTATATACCAGTCCTGAAAGCTTCCAGACAGTATCCGACACAATGGATAAGCAGGGCTATAACTTCCTATCCTCTCAGGTCGAGATGGTTCCCCAGACATATATTAAGCTCACAAGCGAGGACGACATAAAGAACATGCAGAAGATGCTTGACATGTTCGAGGACAACGACGATGTCCAGAACGTCTGGCACAACTGGGAAGAGGAATAAATAACAAATCTAATGATGCCTTGATACTTTTCTGAGATATTCGTTTATGCATTATAATTCTCTTAACGGAGGAAGTATGGACAAAGAACAGCTTATTGCCGCGGCAGCGGATTTCGTAGAGAAATCCTCCGCGAATGTGATAGATAAGAGCATAGCTATAAAGCCTGAGCTTGAGGGGATGAGGATTTTTGACGAGCCCATCCTTGGCTTTTCAGACGCTAAAGACCCCTTGTTTTTAAAGCTGAAGGAGCCGGGCGTTATCGGGAGCGGCTTTATGCAGCCGGAGGAGTGGCTAAACAGCGCCGCGAGCGTCGTGTCCTTTTTTCTACCCTTTACGGATGCTGTAAATAAAAGCAACATTCCCGGTTTGCTCAAAGATACATCGCCGCAGTGGCTGCACGCCAGAATAGAAGGGCAGAATCTTATCAACCTGCTGTCTCAGTTTGTAAAGGATTTGCTGCGCTCGGAGGGTTTTGAGGCGGTATCACCCTCTATCGACGGCGGATTTAAAATCTACAAAAATCAGGACGGGCTTGTATTTTCCAGCAACTGGTCGGAGCGCCATGCCGCTTACATAAGCGGGCTTGGTACCTTTGGTCTTTCAAAGGGTCTGATAACCGAAAAGGGAATAGCAGGACGCTTCGGAAGCGTGATTACTTCTGCAAAGTTTCAGCCAACGCAGCGCGCCTATACCGGAATTTACGACTACTGCAACAAGTGCGGGGCATGTATTAAACGCTGTCCCGTCGATGCCATCGACCTTAAAACCGGCAAAGACCATGTGAGTTGTTCCGACTACATGGATGTAACGATGGAAAGGTATAAGCCGCGCTACGGCTGCGGTAAGTGTCAGGTGGGCGTGCCCTGCCAAAGCGGAATCCCAAAGAAATAGTTTGACCTCAGAAATATTTAAGCCTTCCACGCATTGCAAGATGCGCGGAAGGCTTATTTGTTTTTTGCTTTAATATGACTCGAACTGGGCGTAATAGAGCTCGGAATAGTAGCCGCCGCGGCCGAGCAGCTCGCTGTGGGTGCCCTGCTCGACGACACTGCCGCCCGAAACGACAAGTATCTGGTCGGCGTTCTGGATGGTCGAAAGCCTGTGCGCGATTACAAAGCAGGTTCTGCCCTTCATAAGCTGCAGCATTGCGGCCTGAATACGGCGTTCGGTTTGGGTGTCAACGTTCGAGGTGGCTTCATCGAGGATAAGTATTCTGGAATCCAGCAAAACAGCTCTCGCGAGGGTGAGGAGCTGCTTTTGCCCCTTTGAGATATTCACTCCGTCGTCGCTCAGCATCGTGTCGTAGCCCTCAGGCAGCGCCATTATGTAGTTGTGGATTTTCGCTATTTTTGCGGCGCTCATAACATCCTCGAGGGTCGCACCCTCCTTGCCGTAGGCGATATTTTCAAATATCGTGCCGTGGAAGAGCCAGGTGTCCTGAAGCACCATCGTATAAGCAAGACGCAGGCTGCTTCTGGTCGCTTTTCGGATATCCAGCCCGTCGATTGTTATAGTTCCGGAATCGACATCGTAAAAGCGCATGAGAAGGTTGATTATCGTGGTTTTTCCGGCGCCCGTAGGCCCGACTATTGCAATGACCGAGCCCTCCGGAGCTGTGAGATTGAGATTATTTATTATGGTTTTGCCGGGGTCGTAACCGAAGGTCACATCCCGCAGCTCGACATTGCCCTTAACGTCGCGCAGCTCAACCGCGTCTGGGGAGTCAGCGGGCTCCGGCGCCTCGTCGATAATTCGCAGCACTCGCTCTGCCGCCGCGAGCGCCGACTGAAGCTCGCTTATTATATTTGCAAATTCGTTTATTGGACCTGAAAACTTGCGGGAATAGAGCACGAAGGAGGAGATGTTGCCGAGTGTGATGCTGCCTCCCATGTAGAGTATGGCTCCCAGTATGCTTATAAGCGCAAGCGAGAGGTTGCTGAAGAACATAACCACGGGACCGGTCATACTGGCGAAGACATCCGCGTCGTAGTTGGCGTCTACCGCCTCGCGATTCTTCTTTTCAAATCGGCCCACAAAAATATCCTCGCGGCCGTAAGCCCTTGCGGTTTTCTGTCCGCCTATGGTTTCCTCGGCGAAGCCGTTCATTTCCCCGAGCTTTTCCGAACGCCTGCGGTATAGCGGCCTGACCTTTTTTGAACGGTACCTTGTATAAATAATTGTCATGGGAACGGTTAAAACGAAGACAAGCATGAGCTTAAACGATATGGTCAGCATCATTACAAGGGAAACCAGCACGGTTATAATGCTGGTGAGCATTTGCGGCAGGTCGTTAGCCAGTGAGGTGTTGATTGTATCTATGTCGTAGGAAATAACGCTTATTACATCACCGGTCTGGCGCTTATCAAAAAAGCCGACAGGCAGAGTTGTGAGCTTGTTAAAGGCATCGCTTCGCATACGGTTTACAACCTTACAGCTTAGCTTTATCATCAAGGCGGAAAGCAGATAGCCGAGAATAGATGAAGCTACGTAGAAGATTATCATCAGAGTCGCGTAACGGAAAACAACAGGGAAGTCGACCTGACCGCCGCCCGGCTTTATCGCGTCTATTGCAAGGCCTGAGAGCTTAGGGCCTATGAGCGAGAGCACGTTGCTCCCAATACACAAAATGAGCGCCAGCAAAAGCCGCCATTTGTACGCATAGAGGTATTTCCAAAGCCTTTTCAGTATATGGGAGGTTTTAGCGACGGGTCTTTCAAATTTGCCGTTTCCGGCAGCACCGCCTCCGCCTCCGCCCGGCATGGGGGGCTGTTTTTGCTCGCTCATCGCTTGTCCTCCTTTCCCATCTGGATTTCAAAGATTTCCTGATAGCTCTTACAGGTACTTATAAGCTCCGAGTGGGTACCGTAGCCGATTATGCGCCCTTCGTCAAGGACCATGATTTTATCGGAGCCCATGATCGAGCTTACACGCTGGGCGATGATAATAGCCGTTGTTTCCTTAAAATCCTCGCTGAGAGCGCGGCGAAGCTCCGCGTCGGTCTTATAGTCAAGAGCGCTTGAACAGTCGTCGAGTATAAGTATCTCGGGAGAGGCCGCAAGCGCTCTTGCAATAAGCAGGCGCTGCTTCTGCCCTCCGCTGAGGTTGGAGCCCTTTGTGGTCAGCCGGCTTGAAAATTCATTTTCCTTTTCGAAAATAAAGTCCGCCTGAGCTGTCTTTGCGGCTTTTTTTATTTGCTCGTCGCTCAGAGAACGCCCGAAGTCTATGTTTTCTCTAATGGTATCGGCAAAGAGAAAATCATTCTGGAACACAACCCCGAACTTTGCGTGCAGCTTTTCGGGCTCGATACCGTCTATTTTGTCTCCCGAAATCCTTATTTCGCCCGAATCGGGGTCATAGAACCTTAAAAGCAGACTGACAATAGTTGATTTTCCGCTGCCGGTAGGGCCGATAATTCCGAGCGTCTCTCCTCGCTTAAGGGCAAAGCTTATATCCGTGAGGTTTTCCTTCTTTTTGTTATAGGAAAAGCCGACATTTTTAAACTCAATATGGTAATTGCTGTCTTCGTGGTCAGATTCTTTCTTTTTCATGTCATCGGGCGCGTCAAACACCTCTTCGATGCGATTTGCGCTCGATATGCCCTTGGAAACCATAACGAACATTCTGGAAATCATCATAAGAGCGTGCAGAATGAGGGTGAAATAGGTTAGAAAAGCAATGATTTTTCCGGGCTGAGTAAGGCCCAGGTTTACACGAAACGCGCCGACAACGATAACAAGAGTCAGTCCAATATTAAGAATAAGGTTCATAACGGGGTTCGTTGCCGCCATAAGCATGCCCGCGCGCTGCTCCTTGTCATACATTTCGCTGTTTGTCTTGTTAAACTTCTCCCTTTCAAAGCCGCTTTTTGACAGGGCCTTAATTATGCGCACTCCGGTCATGTTTTCCTGCACCTTGCGGACAAGGCCGTCCAGAGCAGTCTGCACCTCGGTATAAAGAGGAATTCCCTTGCTAGAGATATACCAGATGATAAAACCAAGTAGCGGAAGCAGGCAGACAAGTATTAGCGTGAGCACGGGATCGAGAGTCAGAGTTATTACAGTTCCTCCGATAAGCATAATAGGCGCTCTTACGCCCATGCGCTGAATTCTGTCTATCATCTGATGGATGTTATATGTATCGGCCGTGAGCCTCGATATTAGAGAGGGGACAGTAAACCTGTCAGTTTGCTTGCTCGACAGATATGTGACCCTTTCAAAAAGATCATGTCTCAGCCTCTCTGTAATATCCCTTGAGGTTTTTGTTGACATCCTGTTTGGAATAATGTTTCCGACAAGAGATATGGCCGCGCTGAAGATCATAAGCCCTCCCCAAAAAAAGACCTGCCTTATATCCCCACGGGGGACGACGTTGTCCAGAATATGAGAGAGCATCCACGGAAGCAAGAGCTCGATAATTGTCGCACCGAGCTTAATCGTGAACTGAAATCCTATTTTTCCCAGCTGCGGGCGCACATATTGCATGACTTTTTTCATCTGATTTATCAATCCTACCTTTTATGCTGAAAAGTGCGTTTGGATTTGTCCGTAAATACGCATATTTTACATTGTAATACAAATACCACTTGCTTTGTCAAGCAATTAATTATAAATGTGCATTATTCTGGTCTGATAAAAAATCTTGTGAGCTTGTTAAAATAGATTATGATATACAATTATGACCCGGTATGTTAATATTAAATAGTAATAAATGGAATTAATGTATATGCATTTATGGAATAAATACTATTCAGTGATGAGAGGATATGGGAAATTAAAATGAAGAAGATTTTTATGATGCTTTTAATATCGTTATTTCTGCTTAACGGCTGCAGTCAACCTGCGGTGACGGAGTCTCCAACGGTGGCGAATCCCAGCCCTATTCCTACCGAAAAAGCGTCTGACACACCGGCAATTAAAAACCCGAGTCCGACTCCTAGCCCTATTAAAGTTGATTCTAAAGAATACTCCAAGGCTTATTATGACATTGTTGCAGGCATAATTAAGCAGTATGGGGTTTTACGGTATAAATTCCAAGTGCGGTTATTTCTTAGGGTTTTACCAAGGAAAATTTATAGATTTTGATAATGACGGAGTTCCGGAACTGTTTTGTGGTTATTATAAAGAATTCAATCCTAATATATGTATTTACCACTATGATGGGAGAAAGGTGGTATTGCTTGCTGATAAACTCACAGGGAACGTTTTGATTGGAGAAGGAACATGTTATATTGAATATGCTGATATCGATGGGAAACCTTATATTTTGTGGCAGGATTGGGAAAAAGAAGCGGTAAAAAAAGAAGTTATAAACATTTGGACAGTTAAAAACGATGAATTACGGACAAAAAGATTTCAAGCAAATGTTCAGTTAAAAGAGGAGTCAATTCTCCATTATTTTAATTGCATGGTTGATGATGAAAAAGTCTCAGAAGAAGAATACAATTTTCAGAAAAAGGTTTATTATCAAAAATCATTGAAGTGGCATAAAGTTAATGAGAATGGAAAATATCGAGATTATACAAAAGATGACGCTTCTCAGTTTATTAAATCACTGGCATCCACCGCCGGAGTGAGTGAAAGCGAAGTAAACGCGTTGTTAAAGTCAACTCCGCCGCCAACACAGAGCGCAGCACCGGAAACTCCAAGGCAGACAACAAATTCCG
>CAYQMY010000083.1:0-9026 GCA_964418735.1 uncultured Oscillospiraceae bacterium
AATGGCATTGAGTACTGCCGCGGCGGAAGCTACCATTCGCCTGGAACTGCGTCCGGTGACGATAGTTCCGTCGGGAAGTTGAATCGCCATAACTACGACGTTTTCATAACGGGCATCCTGGGCTTGCTTCTTTTCTGCATATTGTCTGGCCGGCATTACCACAATCCGATCTTCTACTTTTAATTCTAATTCATCCATTAAAAGTTTTGCTTTTTCTACCGCATCTTCGTTGATAATGCCTTTTTTATAATCACAAAGGGAGATAAGATAACGCCGGATGATTTCCTGGCAGGAGGCATGGCGGCAGATGTCATCATCGATGATGGAAAAACCCACTCGATTTACACCCATGTCCGTAGGCGATTTGTATTCGGATTCTTTTCCTGTGATTTTCTCAATGATTCTTTTTACAACGGGAAAGGCTTCCATATCCCTGTTGTAATTGACGGCCATAATGCCGTAAGCTTCCAGATGAAAGGAGTCGATCACATTGACATCCCGCAGGTCTACCGTAGCCGCCTCGTAAGCTATGTTGATGGGGTGCTTCAGCGGAAGATTCCATATGGGGAAGGTCTCAAACTTCGCGTAGCCTGCCTTAACACCGCGCTGATTTTCGTTGTACAGCTGGCTTAGACAGACGGCCATCTTTCCGCTACCCGGGCCGGGACCTGTGACGACGATAAGGGATTTTTCGGTTTCCACGTAATCGTTCATGCCATAGCCTTGATCAGATATAATGCGGGCAATATCTCGCGGGTAGCCGGGTATCGGATAATGCCTGTATGACTTAACGCCGAGCTCTCCGAGCCGCTTCTCAAAAGCCAGCGCGTCTGGCTGGCCGTTATACTGCGTAATTACAACGCTGCCGACAGTCAGACCGCTCTGGCGGAAGGCGTCTATAAGACGAAGAACCTCCTGCTCATAGGGGATTCCCAGGTCACCGCGCATCTTGCTTTTCTGGATGTCCGACGCGTTGATAGCTACCACGATTTCAGCCTGATCCTTCAGGTTTAAAAGCATATTTATTTTTGAGTCCGGCAAAAATCCCGGTAAAACCCTTGATGCGTGATGGTCGTCAAAAAGCTTCCCGCCGAATTCCAGGTACAGCTTCCCTCCAAAACGGGAAATTCTTTCCCTGATGTGCTCCGACTGCAGCTGCAGATATTTATCATTGTCAAAACCGATTCTGTTCATATCCCATACCCCCTAAAGCAATATTTTATATGAGCAGGCAGAAGAATTCAACAAAAAACTCAAATATAATTCTTATTATTATGTCTGCCGAACAATTCGCTGTAGCGGATTGTTCATTAGAAGCGAAACAAATTGTTTCGTTTTCAATGTCAAAATGCTTAAAATCAAGCATTTTAGCAGGCGGACAGTAATCAATGTGCGTATTCTATGATATTTTTTAAATATTATAGAATCTTAATTATAAATGTAAAATTGACACTGTTAGCTTGAGGATGATATATTTAAATAAACATCATCAGGCCACTTTGAAAGGTTATTAATCAATGAATAGTAATATTGTTGCCCCGGTATATGCACAGATAGCACTCGATATTGCTTCTCGAATCGCAAAGGGAGACTTGAAGGAAAACAGTAAAGTATATGGCCGATCTGTTATGTCTTCTGAATATGGTGTATCCCCCGAAACAATTCGCAGAGCTATGCGGCTCCTTGAGGATATGGAAATAGTAGAAATAAAACAAAACAGCGGTGCCGTAGTTCTCTCCTCAAAAAACGCCAAGTTATACGTTGAGAAATTTGGTGAGCAAAATAATATTCGAACTATGCAAAAAAAATTAGTTAACTGTATTGAACAGCAGAAGATTATTAATCAGCAGATAATAGACATTGCCGGTTCAATTGTACGAGTAAACGAGAAGTTTTCAGAGACAAATCCATTTAATAATTATGAGGTCGTCATACCTCCAGATTCTTCAACCATTGGAAAAACACTTGGTGAACTGAATTTTTGGCAGGAAACGCGAGCTACGGTAATAGCCATACGACGAGGCGATAAGATAATTCTTTCACCCGGCCCCTATGTTCTGTTTGAAGCTGAAGATACTCTTATTTTTGTTGGCGAAATATCAAGTATTCAAGCTGTAGCGGATTTTATTAACAAGTAAAAATATTTAAAGCCCATAATTTTTCAATAAAATTATGGGCTTTATTTCCATTTGGAGGTTGACAACTCCGACAACTTGTGTGTATAATAAAGTTGTTAGTTACAATCGCGCAATTTTTTGTGCGTGAAAAAATGAATTAATAAAGGGGGAAAAGTATTGATTAAATTTCAAAATGTAAGTAAGAGCTATGGTCACACGACAATTCTTGATAATATTAGCTTTGATATTAAGCAGGGAGAATTTGTTGTTTTGATTGGTCCAAGCGGATGTGGAAAAACCACAACTTTAAAAACTATTAATCGTCTTATCAATATAGATAAGGGAGAAATATTTATTGACGGCAAGGACATTACAAAGGAAAATCCGGTTGAATTAAGACGAACGATAGGCTACGTAATCCAGCAAATCGGGCTATTTCCAAATATGACTGTTGAGCAGAACATTTCAATTGTTCCAAAGCTCCTTAAATATCCGAAGCAAAGATGTCATGAGCTCGTACGCGACCTATTGAAACTTGTAGATATGCCTTACGAGGAATACGCACACAAATATCCGTCGGAATTATCCGGCGGTCAACAGCAGAGGATTGGTGTGCTGCGCGCGCTGGGTGCCTCCCCGCCAATCATTTTAATGGATGAGCCTTTTGGAGCGCTCGACCCGATAACCCGTGATTCATTACAGGAAGAAATAAAGCAAATTCAAAAAAAGCTGAAAAAGACGATTGTCTTTGTGACACATGATATGGATGAGGCCCTCCGATTAGCCGACACCATTATCTTTATGAGTCGCGGAAAAATTCTTCAGATGGCCCCGCCTGAGGAAATGCTGCAAAATCCGGCAGATCCTATAATAAAAGGCTTCCTCGGCAAACACATGGATAACGGAAACGATGTGCCGAAGCTTTTCGCCGAGGACTTCATGAAGACCAAGGTTTTAAAAGTGCCTAAAACAAGCAAAACCCTTGAATGTATTAAGCTTATGAGCAGCCGTGATGTAAATACACTTATTGTTCTTAATGACGATGATACGTATTTCGGCACAGTAGCGATTGAAAAAATAAAATTACAGGGCAAAGCGGGCAAGGAAATTGCCGAGCTTGTCACTGACGATACAATAACTGTTAGCAGAAAAGAAGATGCACAGGTAGCCTTTGAAAAGCTGCTTTCATCCGATTCAAATTACATCATTGTACTTAATGATAATCGAACCGTTGCAGGACTAATAACCAGGACAAGCATGGCAAAAGCTTTAGGTGAGGCGCTGTGGGGTGAAATATAGTAATGAGCTTTATAGAATTCATCTCCAAAAGTTACAATGATATTTTCATAAGCCTGCTACGCCACGTTGAATTGGTGAGTATATCCATATTGTTGGGTATCTTGATATCAATTCCGCTTGGAATTTTTCTAACCCGCAACAAACGTGCGGCGGGGCCGGTTCTTGCCCTTGCAGGTACTATACAAACCATACCTGGGCTTGTTATGTTGGGCTTTGCATTAATTTTGATCGGCATCGGAATGCTGCCCGCTATTGCGGTGCTCACACTGTATGCGATTTTGCCGATTCTTCGAAACACCTATACAGGTATTACCGAAGTCGACAAAAGCTACACAGAAGCTTCGCGCGGCATTGGCATGACCAACATGCAAACCTTGTTTAAAGTTGAGCTTCCCATTGCCTTGCCAACAATAATCACCGGCATTCGTCTTTCTACAGTATACATTGTAAGCTGGGCTACGCTTGCGGGACTGATAGGCGCAGGCGGACTAGGCGATCTCATATGGACCGGTCTTTCAACCTACAACACCAACTACATTCTGGCAGGGGCAGTTCCGTCTGCAATTTTGGCATTTATATTAAACGGATTGATAGGACTACTAGAAAAGGTCCTTACGCCTCGCGGATTAAGGAGGTCGAGAGTATGAGTAGCGCGCTTATTAACGGCATTGCCGAACATATGACTATAGTGTCAATCGCCATTCTTATTTCAACCGCAATTGGCGTCATCATGGGTGTTATCGCCTATTGGGTGCGTTTTTTGGATTCGGTAATACTCTGGATTTCCGAGGTTTTGCAAACGATACCCTCCCTTGCACTGCTAGCCTTATTGATGATAATTTTCGGGCTTGGGGACCTGACCTTAATTGTCGGCCTTGTATTATATGCATTACTGCCAATTGTCCGCAACACATATACGGGGCTTAAAAATGTGCCTGCTCACTTAAAAGATGCTGCTCGCGGCATGGGAATGTCAAAGATGCAGTGTTTGATTATGGTTGAAATTCCGCTTTCCTTCCCACTAATATTCTCGGGAATCAAAATCGCATTGGTCAACTCACTGTCGGTGGCCGTTATGGGTGTACTTATTGGGGCAAACGGATTGGGGACCATAATTTATCGCGGAATCCAATCACGCAATATGGCAAATATTCTTACAGGCGCAATTCCTGT
Source organism: uncultured Oscillospiraceae bacterium (assembly GCA_964418735.1). Classification (GTDB taxonomy): domain Bacteria; phylum Bacillota; class Clostridia; order Oscillospirales; family Oscillospiraceae; genus DUPK01. Next base: position 4,590 of record CAYQMY010000083.1, read on the forward strand.
TGTGCTTATGGCACTCATCTTCGATTTCGGTATGTCAAAAATAGAGAAGCGTCTTATTAAACGAACTAAATAAATATATTAAAGGGGTTATTATGAAACATAAAAGAATTATTGGACTTGCACTAACAGTAGTTTTACTTTCATCCATTATACTAACAGGTTGTTCCGGTGGAAAGAAAGTTGTAATTGGTTCCAAGGATTTTAGCGAAAACATTTTACTTGCTGAAATATTTTCACAGCTGGTTGAAGCAAAGACAGACATCAAGGTTGATCGAAAGCTGAACTTGGGCGGTACCTTTGTTTGCTTTGAGGCTATAAAAAAGGGTGATATTGATATCTACCCCGAATACACAGGAACAGGGCTTACTGCACAGCTGAAAATTGATGTTATCAGCGATCCGGACGAAGCATACAAAGTTGTTGCGGAAGGGTTTAATAAACAGTTTGATATTAAGTGGCTGAGTCCACTCGGATTTAACAACACATATACTCTTGCGGTAACCGATAAGGTTTATAAAGAATATGGCGTGGAAACCTTCAGTGACCTTGCAAAGATTTCTCAAAATCTAATATTCGGCGCCGAGCATGAGTTTTTCGACAGACAGGACGGCTATGATGGACTTGTGAAAAAATACTCCTTAAAATTCAAGGGCGAACCAAAGAAAATGAATGTATCCCTTAAATATCAGGCAATCGGCAACGGTGATATGGATGTAACGGATGCTTTCTCAACTGATGGTGCGATAAAGCAATATAATCTCAAGGTGCTTACCGATGACCTGGGCTTTTTCCCTCCGTATTACGCGGCTCCTATCATAAGAAATTCCACACTCAAAAAGTACCCCGAGCTCGAAGGAGTATTAAACACGCTTGCTAATGTCATAGATGAAGCATCCATGACAGAGCTCAATTACAAGGTTGATGTAGAGGGAAAAGATGTATCTACAGTAGCAAAAGACTTTTTAAAAGAAAAAGGCATCTTAAAATAATCGCTCATCACCATATTAGGAACCCCCTCGCGTACACATATTGAATAAACAAAAGTTAAGTCGAGAAAAATATACCAATATATTTTTCTCGACTTATTTATCTTTTTGCTTGTTAATGGTTACCCAGGATTACCAGATTGACACTCGCTCCTCCGGCGGCAGGTACATCCCGTCACCCTCTAATATGCCGTAAGTCTCATAAAATTCATCCGTCTGCATAATAGGGATATTTGTTCGCAGCCAGGGCATGGAATGGGCTTCAAATGAAGTTAAGTAGCTCACAGTCTGCCTGGGGTAGGAATAGCACCAGGCGTTTGCATGGGCGCTGAAAAGCTTCTTGTAATCCGGGTTCTTTATCAGCTTTTTCGCTACCTCGAGGCTCAGCACCATACCGCCCAGATCAGCGACGTTTTCACCTACGCTGATATCGCCCCTTGCAAAAATGCCGGGAGCGGCCTCTAAACCGTTGAAAAGCTCCTCCATTTTGCCGCAGCGCTCCGTGAAGGCCTCATAGTCTTCAGCGGTCCACCAGTCGGCATGATTTCCATTTGCGTCGAATTTAGAGCCGCTGTTATCAAAAGCATGTGTAATCTCATGTCCGATTGTAGACGCCCCCAAGGACCCCAGTAAGGCTTCCATCGAAGAATTGTCATAAAACGGGTAATCTAATAGGCCAGCCATTATATAGACGCAGTTTTCAGAAAAATAGTAAAACGCATTAACCTCAAGCGGCGATGAGCCCCATTTCGCCTTATCCGCCGGAGTTCCCTCTTTGGCAATATTCATGTCTCTGTAGGCGCGCAAAATTGCTGTGCTATTTTTATAGAAGCTCCCACCGTCCGCCATAGAGTGGATTTCGAATGAAGGAACGTATTTTGATTCTTCATCGGTAAACCAATAGTCCGGCCAAATGTTTTTGAAGGTTATGGCATCAAGCTTCGCGATTGCCTTTTTCTTTGTTTCCGCGCTCATCCAGTCGAGAGCGTTGAGCCGTTCCCTATAAACCTCTACATATGCCCTCTCGATTTCAAGCAAACGATCCTTGTCGGCCTGGGTAAAGAATTTCTTAACGTACACTTTACCTATTTCTGTATCTAGCTCATCAAGCAACAAAGATCTTGCCCGTGCTTTTGCAGTCTGCGGCTCCATGTCACCGTATATAACCTTGTTAAACTCCAGCCCTGCATCATAGAAATCACAGCTTAAATAGTTTCCAAACCTGCTCAGGATGGAATACTTTACTATGTTTTTTAGAGAATCGATATTTTTGTCGTCAAGATACCCGCAAAGATAATTAAAGGCGCCGAGGTCAGCAACAACCAGTTGATCGGGTGCGGAGTATCCAAGCTTCGTGAGCAGTCCTTTAAGATCGATGTTTAAAAGACGTGTATCTGCATCTGAAAGGGACATGACGTTATAGTAGTATTCAACGTCATAAGTGTTTTCCGGAGCTGTCTGGACAGCGGCCAGCGCTTTTTGATAGCTCACAATATCCTCTGCCGCCGCTTTTGCTGACTCCTCGCTCTCTCCGCCGATAATCAGCACTTTTTTGTAGTATTCAGCGGCAGCTTCAGTTATTGCTTTGCCGCTGTATGTATCTGCGTCGATGGGCGAAATATCGGGAGATAGCCAAAGTACGTTTTTGGTGCTGTCGATGATGTCTATATCAATAGAGGGATTCAAAAAGGCCACTGAAACGCCGGTCTCAGAATATAATGTGTAAATAACATCCATAAGCGCGGAAAGATTTACAGCTGAATCAACATCTTTAAGATACCCTCGAATTGAGTCCAAATTGGAAGTCTGACCTGAGCAAACGGCCAAAGCCGCTTCATAATAGTCCTTGATTTTTTGCTGGTCGCTGCCGGCGGGCCACTGTCCAGCCAATATTTCTTCCAGAATTCCGTCGATGCGTTTGTTTAGACGGTCGTCAACATCATAAGAGCTGCCGACACCTATGTAACCGGGATATTTAACAGAGTTGTTGATTATCTCCTTTTCATGCGACGCGAAGAAGTCATCCTTTTCGTTGGAACCATAGAGCATCCATACCCTTCGCAGCATGGTTTTCGCCTCGTCTTTTGTCACAAAAGCTCCTGAGTGAAGCAAGCCGTCTTCCGAACTGGCCAGCAAACCTGCCGCGGTCAAGGCCTCAACATCCTCTTTTGCCCATTCCGGGATATCGGTAAAACTCACATCCCCGTCCGTCAGATCGGAATACAAGCGGTTTTCGGAAAGCGCCGGAAATTTATCGAACGCTCTTCTTATCATTACAAGAGCCTCTATCCGAGTTACCTTGTCCTCATAGCGGAGCTGTCCGTCTCCATCTCCCCTTATAATGTCGCCCGGCTCTGCCCTGTTATAGTCGTCCGAAGCCGAGATCAGCATTTCCATCAGCTCATATCTTGACAAAGCCGGCTCATCAGCTGCCACCGATACCGCTGGAAGCAAACCGATTACAACAACAAAAGCCAGCAGGAACGAGAGTACTTTTTTCATAAATTTAACTCCTCTTTTTATTTCTATTTTTCAACCTTATGTATTTCGGCAGACATGTCCATATCAGCCGAGTTTGTGTTCTCTAAAGGCAACTGCATGCTGAAACTATCGCAAGTGTCTGCGAAGGCCTGTGCCTCAGTAAAGCTCACTTCGAGCAGATGTCCTCCTATCTTTCTGTCTTCGGATATGAAATGAAGATGATATCCCGGAACATTTATGCTCCCAATATAGTCCGGGCACCAAAATCCTATCAGCGTTCCCTTAACGCCGGTATATTCAAAGGTCGGCTGCTTTTCAGTGACCTTTGAAAGTATCGGGTAGGGTTTCTCCTGTTTTGGCACGGATCTGAGCCTTAAATAAGCAAAGGTTCCATCTATCCGAAAAGCATAAAAATTGTTTTTGTTGGCAAGGGCTTTATCCAGTTTTTCGCTTAGCATCTTATAATCCTTGACATCTCTTAATTCAAGAGCTATATCCTTATCGAAAAAGGTTGCAGCCGCGAACGGAAGAGTGATGCTGTCTGGAACAGCCTCCGCTTTGCCGGTGTCCTTGATTTTATAAATGGTTCCGTCAATCATAACAAGCTCACCGTCAAGAGCGTCAAAGGTTCCTATCCCAAAATCGCCGTGCTGCTTTAATACTTCAGCCGTTTGAAAGCCGTCGTAATTGCCTGCAATAAGCGAGCCTATGGTTGACATCTGATACACAGTATCTCTTTGCTGTGCCGTCTTGTCCGGGGCAACCTTTGTTGAGCAGGCGGTAAGAAGGAGAGCGCAAACGACCATTGTGAAAATAACAAAATGTGTTTTTTTCTTAACCAATTAACTTTCACCCATTTTCTTAAGTATTTTATTAGCCTCTTATTTATCTTTCGATATTATTATTAATTTCCTTAACTGTAATTTGGCAAAAAACAATCCGCTTAGCTGCTCTATCAAGTTTTTTGTCA
>CAYQMY010000084.1:0-8987 GCA_964418735.1 uncultured Oscillospiraceae bacterium
AGCTGTCCTTAAGCCTTAAGTAGTCGGCCTCGTTGAAAAAGCGCTCTCTCTGAACCCTCGTCATATAAAGCACGTCCGCCTCACCCAGCGCGTTTTCCATATTGTCGGTCTCATACCACTCGATATTCTTTTCAGTTATATCCTGCCTGATATAGTTTGGTATTTTCAGCTCCTCGGGCGATATCAGGATAAACTTAACGTTGTCATAGAAGGACATCGCCGAAATAAGCGAGTGTACGGTTCTGCCGAACTTAAGGTCACCGCAGAGGGCAACGGTCATGTTGTCGAGCCTGCCCTTTTCGCGCGTAATTGTTAGAAGGTCGGTCAGTGTCTGCGTCGGGTGGCTGTGTCCGCCGTCGCCAGCATTTATTATCGGTACTGTGGATTTAAACGATGCCAGCAGCGGCGCGCCCTCCTTTGGATGGCGCATCGCGATTATGTCGGCGTAGCAGCCGACGGTGCGAACGGTGTCGGTGACGCTCTCCCCCTTGCTTGCGGAGCTAGAGTCGGAGGACGAGAACCCTAAAACGCTGCCGCCAAGCTCCCACATCGCGGCCTCAAAGCTCAGGCGTGTCCTCGTGCTCGGCTCGAAGAAAAGCGTTGCGAGCTTTTTACCCCTGCAGACCTCGGAATACGCCTTGCGGTTCTCAATAATGTCGTTAGCCGTACCAATGAGTCCGGCTATCTCTTCGATGCTCAAATCCTTTATGTCTATCAAATGGCGCATACTGCCCCTCCTTACTTCATCCAGCCTTCATCCGACGGATTGTTACGAAACGCGATAATACGGCGCACATCGGATTCGGGTATATAGCCCTCCGCCGCCGCGACCTCAGCGAGTACGTCGAAGTTTGAAAGACTGACGTTCTTAACGCCTGCCTCTTTGAGGCGGTCAATTCCCTTCTGCATGTTGTAGGTAAAGATGCTGACAATTCCGAGCACCTCGGCTCCTGCCGCGCGAAGGGTATCTACAACCTCGATGACACTTCCGCCGGTCGATATGAGGTCCTCTATAACAACCACCTTATCTCCCTTGCTTAGCCTGCCCTCAATCTGGTTTCCTCTACCGTGATCCTTTGCGCCCGAGCGCACATAGCCCATCGGAAGCTTAAGGATGTTCGCGGCAAGCGCCGCGTGGGCGATACCCGCCGTGCTCGTGCCCATAAGCACCTCGCACTCGGGGTAATTCTTCTTGACTGTGTCGGCTATCGCCTGCTCCACCCTGTCGCGGGCGGCCGGCTCTGATAAAATCAGGCGGTTGTCGCAGTAAATCGGGCTCTTTATTCCGCTTGCCCAGGTAAAGGGCTCCTGCGGGCGCAGAAAAACCGCTCCTATAGACAAAAGATCCTTCGCAATAAGTCTTTCCATGTTATCCATTCCTTTCGTTTGCTTTAGCCTATAAATTCAGCCACACATCTGCGGTACTCCTTCACGGGGTCAGAAGCCGCCGTTATCGGTCTTCCGACCACGATATAGTCTGAGCCTATCTCCTTTGCGCGCGCCGGCGTTGTTATGCGTACCTGGTCGCCTACATCCGAATCCGCGAAACGGACACCCGGCGTTACTGTCATAAATTCTTTTCCGCAAGAAGCCTTTACAAGCTCTGCTTCAAGCGGCGAGCAGACTACTCCGTCAAGCCCTGCTTCCTTCGCGTTTTGAGCGTATTTGACCACCGTTTCGTTTATCGTCGCGGAAATAAGCAGTTCCTTTTGCATACGCTCCTCACTTGTCGAGGTGAGCTGAGTGACCGCGATAAGCTGCGGCCTTGTGCCGTCAGCTCTTGTGAGCCCTTCGATTGCCGCCTTCATCATTTCTATTGTGCCTGCCGCGTGGAGGTTGCACATATCCACGTCAAGCGCGGAGAGCGCCGCCATCGCTTTTTTCACGGTTGTGGGAATATCGTGTAGCTTCAAATCAAGAAAAATCTTATGTCCGCGCCTTTTGATTTCGCGCACTATATCGGGACCTGCCGAATAAAACAGCTCCATGCCGATTTTAACGAAGGGTTTTTCATCCTTGAACTTGTCGAGGAAGCTGTAAACCGCCGCCTCCCCACTAAAATCCAGCGCAATTATAACGTCCTTGCCCATAATGACCATACCTTTCATATTGTTTTAAGCACAAAATGACCTTGAAAAGGTATGGTCATTATGTGCAGGTTTTTCGGTTGCCGTGTACGCGGCGAGAAAAACGCACTTGAATTAATGTAAATTTGAAACTTGTTTCAAATTTTCTCCTTTCGTGTCCTGCCGCCGTTTAAAGCGCGGCACCTATGATATCACTGAGCTTTTCTATTTTCAGCTCCGCCATCAGCTTTGGAAGCTCCTCAATAATCTCCTTGCAGACATAGGGGTTTCTGAGATTTTCAGCGCCTATCTGAACAGCTGTAGCACCCGCCATCATCATTTCTATTACATCTCTAGCCGTTGCGACGCCGCCCATACCGATAATCGGTATGTTTACCGCGCCCGCAACCTCGTAGACCATGCGAAGCGCCACAGGAAATATCGCTCTGCCCGAAAATCCGCCCATTTTGTTTGCGATAATCGGTTTTTCCGTTTTTATGTCAATCCGCATTCCGACAAGAGTGTTTATCATACTTATGCCGTCTGCCCCCGCGTCCGCGCAGGCCTTCGCTATTTCAGTTATGCTTGTGACGTTCGGGCTGAGCTTGATGTACACAGGCTTTGTTGTGGCCTTCTTCACTGCCGCCGTAACCTCGGCTGCCGCCGCGGGGTCGGACGCAAAGTTTCTGCCCCCCTTGTGAAGGTTCGGACAGCTTATATTGACCTCTATTATGCCGACCTGAGGTGAAGCATCGAGCATACTCGCGCAGTAGACATACTCGCTCACAGAAAAGCCTCCGACATTTGCGATAACCGGCTTTTTGTAATAATTCGCCATATCAGGTAGTATCTCGCTTACAACGGCGTCAATCCCCGGATTTTGCAGACCTATCGAGTTTATCATGCCGCTTTCGCACTCCGCTATTCGCGGCGTCGGGTTTCCGAAGCGCGGCTCTCTGGTCGTTCCCTTAAAGGAAAAGGAGCCAAGTATGTTGATATCGTAAAAATCCTTGAATTCCGCGCCGTAGCCGAAGGTTCCGCTCGCAGGAATAATGGGATTATCCAGCTTAAGTCCGCTGAGGACAACGCTTAAATCCTTCATTGTTTTCGCCCCCTTACCATATTACCTCGTCCGATTTTAAGACCGGCCCGTCCTTGCAAATGCGCTTTGAGCCGTATTTGGTCTTGCAGGAGCAGCCCATGCAAGCCCCGAAGCCGCAGGCCATGCGCTCTTCAAAGCTGAGCTGTCCCTTTATTGTCAGAGCGCCGCTCAAGGCCTTGAGCATTGGCTCGGGCCCGCAGGCGCAGTAGGAACTAAATTCTCCATCCAGTGTCTTTATCGCGTCGGTAACAAAGCCCTTGACCCCAAGGCTTCCGTCAGCCGTTGCCACAACCGTTTTTACTCCGAGCTCCTTAAATTTGGCTTTGTAGAAAACCTCCTCCGCCCTGTTAAAGCCGAGCACAACCGTCGGCACAGCTCCCGCTTGAAGCAGTCTCTTGCACAGGCCGTACATCGGCGGCACACCCGCACCGCCCCCGACCAGCAGCGGCGCTTTGCCGCAGTCTTTAATATCATAGCCGTTTCCGAGCCCAACAAGTATGTCAAGCTTGCCGCTCTTAAGCTTTGAAAGCGCCTCTGTGCCCTCTCCGACCACCTTATATATCAGCTTAAGGCTTCCCTCATCCCAATCACACACCGAAATCGGCCTTCTAAGAAAGAAACCGCCTATCATAATATTTACAAACTGTCCGGGCGCGGTTATTTCCCCCGTATCTCCCGACAGCGTAAGCTCATAGACCTTGTCCGCAATCTGTTTGCTTTCTATAATCTCAAAAAAAACCTGCTTCAACTTGTTTTCCTCCATACTATGTTGCCGCCGCAAAGCGTCAGAACGCTTTCGCCGCAGACCTCCATGCCCGCAAAGGGCGTAGCCCGTCCCATACTCAAAAAGTCCTCGGGATTTATCCTTCCTTGCTTATCAAGGTCGAATACCGCGATGTCGGCCTTAGCGCCGACCTTTATTTCTCCTCCGCCGAGACCAAATATTCGTCTCGGATTCAGGCAAAGCAGCTCCACAAGCCTCTCGAGCTTCAGTATTCCCGTTTTGACAAGCCTTGTATATAAAACCGGAAATGCCGTCTCAAGTCCAACAACACCCATGAGGCTTTTTTCGAGACCTCTGCTCTTCTCATCGGCGGAGTGCGGCGCGTGGTCGGTTGCTATGACCTCTATAGTGCCGTCGAGTATACCCTCGATTAGCGCCTGCCTGTCCTCGTGAGAGCGAAGAGGAGGATTCATCTTAAATCTTCCGTCCTCTTCTATATCCATATCCGTGAGCGTAAGGTAATGCGGCCCTGTCTCACAGCTTATGGGCAGCCCCTCGGCCTTGGCTTTTGAAATCAGCTCCACGCTCTCCTTCGTCGAAACATGGCAGACATGGTAGCGGCAGCCGGTTTCGCGCACCAGCTCAATATCGCGCCTTATCTGCCCCCACTCGCTTTCGGAGCAAATACCCCTGTGTCCGTGAAGTCCGGCATACTCGCCGTCGTGTATATATCCGCCCTTAAGCAGCGTGTCGTCCTCGCAGTGCGCGGCTATTATGCCGCCTAAGCTTTTCACTTTAAGCATAGCGCTTCGCATCATCTCACCGCTCTGCACGCCCCGTCCGTCGTCAGAAAAGCCCGCGACTCTGTCGATAAGCTTTTTATAATCAACAAGCTCTCCGCCGTTTTCACCCATCGTAATCGCCGCATAAGGATATACATCAACGCAGGCCGATTCCTTTATCAGCTTTTCCATCTCAGCCAGAGTTTCCGTACTGTCGGGAACCGGTTTTGTGTTCGGCATCGCGCAGAGCGCGGTATAGCCGCCCCGCGCCGCCGCGGCCGTTCCGGTTTTAATAGTCTCCTTATAAGAAAAACCGGGCTCCCGCAGATGAACGTGTACATCCGCAAAGCCCGGAAAAACGAAACAATTAGAAAGTTCAAATAATTCGTAAGAATTGCTGCGCTCAATACTTGGAGAAATATCGGCAATAATGCCGTCTTCAACGAGAACGTCTCTTTTCTCGAAATTACCATTTATAAACACCCAGCCGTGCTTTAGAAGCATCATCCTTCGCCCCTCGCTTTCTCCTGTCCAATCGCTAAACCCTAATTCTTATATAATTTACTCGGATTTTTCTTCTCCGTCAAGATAGAAAATCAAATTATTTAAAAACATAAAATAATAACCTAAACAAGTATATATAAAGGCATATTTTTAGACGCAAAAAATAGCGGCTCAGCACCGCTATTTATTTAACAAATTTGTCTATGGCATCGGTCAGCTCATGAACTATATCCCATTCTCCCGATTGTACTGCCTCAACCAGACAATGATCGATGTGGTTTTTAAGTACCAGCTTTCCGGTATTGTTGATAGCGGACTTAACTGCCGAGAGCTGAATCAAAACCTCACTGCAGTCCCTGCCGTCCTCAACCATTTTTTTAATTGATTCGAGATGCCCGATAGCGCGGGAAAGCCTGTTCAAAACCGCTTTGTTTTCTTCGGGTGTGTGAACATGCTTGTGATGTATATGTTCTCCGTTTTCGCCATGGTCGTGATAATACTCATTGCCGTCCGTGCCTATGTGTGAATGTCCCATGCTCTCACCCCTTAAAGTTTATTTTATCAAGATTATTATTTGAAGTCAAACATTTTGTTCAATAACCGTCTGTAAACTAAAAAATATGGGGATGAGCAAGCCCATCCCCTGTGTGTAAAAATTTTATTATGCGTAGAAAGCGTGATTTCCTATGACAGCAGTCAGAGTCAGGTTTGATTCAAACCAATCACTGTATGCGTCCGTGGGATTGATAAAGTACAGGCTGTTTCCTGCAACATTATATCCCTCAAGGCTTATTTTCGCAGCAATAATAGACATTTCCGAAGGCGTTCTGTTGATTGTGCCCGTAACGGCTGGTCCGAACTGATTCGGAGCGAAAATAACGTCATAAATCGTATTGGGATACCTATCGCTTTTTACTCGGTTGAGAACTACGTTGCCGACTGCAATCTGTCCGGCAAGGGATTCTCCTCCGCTTTCGCAGTATATGATCCTCGAAAGCCAGTATACGGCAGATGGATCATAAAAATTGTCGCCAGCGACAACAGTACCCAGACCTTTTTTTACCATAACCGCCCTTTTTTCGGCGTTCCATTCAACCGTAGCCCCGAAAGCCTTGGATATCTCCCTAACCGGCACCATCAGACAGTCATTTATTATAATGGCTCCTCCCGGCAAGTAGAAGCAACGGTTATTTACGGTTAAATACTGGGCCTGAGGCTGTACGGAGAGATAAATAGATGAATTATAAACATAGGCTGTACGGGTGGCGTTGTCCCAACTTACGGTTACATCAGCCAGCTTTTGGCTGAAGGCCCGGAGCGGAACGTATGTAGTATTGTTTACAATAGCAACCGGTAATGCGGTTTCAAATAATTGTCCATCTATATATATAGTGACATCCGGACTCCCTACGGCATGAGTGTCCGGAATAATTGCTGCGACGCAAATCACACACACAAGCAAAAAGGCAAAAAGTCTTTTTTTCATATGTTCTCCTTCCATTTTTATTTTGCAAGTAGCAGGGAAATAATACTACATGTTTTCAGGAAAAGCAAGAAAAAAATATTGGAAAAGCAGCCATAAATATTAATTTTTTATGAATTTCTCATATTTTTTATTAAGACTGCCATATTTTTATTACCACAACTGGTTATTATTATATCTAATTGTAAACTTTTTTAGGAAAAGTTGACATATATTGTATTTTTATGTTCTAAAAAGAATACATTTCGGAATCAAACTTTTTTGTGTGAGTTTGTTCGCTAAAACGCTTATTCAATAATAACGATTTGAACGATTTATTGTGATTTTTTACAAAATATATATTATGCTCTTATTTTTTTGTATTTTCTTTCGATAATAATAATGATATACTATAAATATTAAGAACGGGTAGATTTGGAGTGAGTATTTTGACAGATATTACCGAATCAATAAAAAATGATTTAACACAACTGCCCCCCGATGAACAAAAGACAGCCGAGGCTGCTTCTGCGGTCGAACCGGTTGAAGAGCCTGTTGCGGTCGATGCCGTTGTTCACGTTTCAATTGTCAATTTCGGAATCGAGGCTTGCGTAGAGATTGAGCCCCCCATAGGTGACGGCGCCCCCGCTTCATTTAAAAGTCTTGAGTCCGCCCTCTTTGCAAGCGGAGTAACGTATAATATTGACACCGAAAAGCTTAATGAGCTGGCGGAAAAACCCGTATATAACTCTAAAATAGTTGTTGCGCACGGAATCCCCCCCGTCAACGGCATAGACGGCACTATCTCCTTTAAATTTGATATCGAAAAAACCAGCGCCCCCAAGGTTGACGAAAAAGGTAACGTAGATTATCACGATCTCGGAATAGTTCAGACAGTCGAAAAGGGTCAGGTGCTGGCGGTAATTACCTTCCCCACGGAGGGAACTCCGGGAATGTCGGTCAAGGGCAAGCAAATGCTTCAGCTTAAGGGGAAGCCGGTTCCCTCACATCTCGGCAAAAACACGGCGCTGAGCGAGGACGGCCTTTCCATAGTATCTATGATTAATGGGCAAATCGACTTTGCAGGCAAGAAAATCAACGTACATGAAACCTATATTGTAAAGGAAAACGTTGACAGCTCCACAGGAAATCTTAAGGTTGCCGGTAATCTTATTGTCTACGGTATGGTCATGCCCGGCTTTGTCGCCGAGGCCGGAAACAACATTGACATCCACGGAACTGTAGAATCGGCCACACTTATCGCCGGCGGCAATATAAAGCTTTCAAGCGGCATAACAGGCAGTGAGCTTCGCTGCAACGGAGATTTGAAAAGCCGCTTTATCGAAAACTGCACTGTTTTTGTCAAGGGCGAAATCAAGGCCGATTATATGCTCAACAGTATTGTAAACTGCGGAAAATGTATAAAAGCTGAGGGCTCAATCTCAAAAATTATCGGCGGCAGATACCTTTCAGGACAATGCATATACGCAAACACCATAGGCTCGGCTTCAAATGTAAAAACCAAACTCGAGCTTGGAGCAGACCCGATTACTATCGAAAGACAGCAGGTTCTGCTTGCGCAAATACCGCAGCTTGAGAAGCAGATTGACAGCTTAAAGCCGCTTTACGACCTGCTCATAGAACTAAAACGAACTAATCGTCTCACTCCTGAAAAGCAAGAGCTGTTCGATTCCACATCTAGGCAATATGTTGCAAACGTTAGCCTTTTAAGGGCTTCAAAGGCAGAGCTTGAATCAATCACTCAAACGGTTGTCGGCAGAGGCTACGGCAAAATTGTATGCAAGGGTACGATTTACCCCGGAACCACTATTACAATCGGCTCAGCGAGTATGAGCGTCAATGAAAGCATTAAGAATTCTTCGCTATACTATGAGGGCGGCTATATCAATATCGGAACAACACTATAAAAATATTCTAGGGGGAATCCAATTCCCCCTAGATACGAGCCTAACGGCTCGATACCCCCGGTCGCGCTCGAACGCGCGGGCTGTGGTATTTTTCCGAGAAGTAAATTCCCGGAAAAATTTTATTTAATTGCCTGCGAGGGCTTTTTTAACAAACTGTAATCCCCGCCTATATAATAGGCGGGGATTATTGGTATCTTTTTACCCGAAAAATCTCTTAATTTCATTTTCGGCGGCCTCGGCGCAGTCCGAAGCGTGTACAAGATTTTCCGTGGTGCTGACCGCAAAGTCACCGCGTATTGTTCCTGCAGGCGCGTTCTCAATCTTAGTCGGGCCGAGCAGCATACGCATTCCGCTTATGATGTTATCCCCTTCTGCAATCATTGCGAGCACCGGTCCCGAGGTCATGTAATTGACAAGCT
>CAYQMY010000085.1:0-8935 GCA_964418735.1 uncultured Oscillospiraceae bacterium
GCATATACTCGAAAAGAATCCTGTGCAGGATTTGGATTCACCGAAAACGATGAAGTCTCTGCCCCACTATCTGTCGCTTGACGAAAGCGTGAAGCTTCTAAGCTCGGTCGCGGGCGAAAACAAGGAGCGTGACTTCTGCATACTGACCATTTTTCTTAACTGCGGCCTGCGTATCTCTGAGGTCGTGGGGCTCAATATTTCCGATATTTCGGCCGACCATATTCGGGTACTCGGCAAAGGAAACAAGGAGCGCATAGTGTACTTAAACGAAGCCTGTGTGCAAGCTATTAACGATTATCTTGAGGTTCGAAAGACCGTGGCGGCAATCGACAAAAACGCCGTTTTTCTTTCAAACCGAAGAAAGCGCATCAGCCGCGAGACTGTACATCACCTAGTCAAGAACCATCTTTCGGCGGCAGGGCTTGACAGCGGGCAGTATTCCTCACACAAGCTGCGGCACACCGCCGCGACGCTGATGCTAAAAAACGGAGTAGACATCCGCACCCTTCAGGAGCTTCTGGGCCACGAGCACCTAAACACGACGGAGATTTACACCCATGTTGACAACACGGAGCTGCGAATAGCCGCGGCGGCGAACCCTCTCGGCAAGTTCAAGGCGGAGGGCAAAAGCGGTAAAATCGGAACAAAATAGGCATAAAAATTCACGCCCTAAAGCTGGGTATCCAGTCTTTAGGGCGTGTTATGTTAAATATTTTATATAGTTAATACTTCGGGGCTTCCTCTGTCTGCTCAACCGCCGCGAGGTATCCCGTTCGGATAGCCTGATCTACCTTTTTCGGCTTTATGGCGTCACCGATAACCCAAACATCAGCTTCACCGGCGGCCTGCTTCAACGCTGAATAATCCGCCGTTTTCATACCCAGAGCATATACCACCGTATCGGCGTGCAGCTTTTGAATTCCGGACTCGTTCTCGACTATTACGCCGTCCTTTTCTATTTCAAGGCATTTTGTTTTCGTCAGCATGGTCATGTTTGTCTTTTCCATCTCCCACACTAAAGCCTCGCGGTACATGCCGTAGGATTCATCTGCCACGCGGTCTAAAAGCTCAACCACGGTGACCTCGTGTCCGGTCTTTTGCAAATGCAGTCCTGTTTCACAGCCAACAAGACCGCCGCCGACCATTACCACCCTTTTTCCGCAGCGGAAGGAGTCGTCGTAAACCTCCATGGCCTGATGGGCGTTTTCAATTCCTTTTATGGACGGAGCAGCCGGAACGGAACCCGTCGCCATAATTGCCATGTCGGCGCCGAACGATTTTACAAACTCAGGGGTTGCCTCCGTGTTAAGCAATACCTTTATGTTACGCTTCTCAACCTGCCTGATGAGAAGATTTTTGAAGTTCCTCAAATCAGGCTTATCGACGTCAACATCCGTAAACCACAGCAGACCTCCAAGCTTGTCCGACTTCTCAACCAGAGTTACACTGTGGCCTCTGTCACAGGCTGTAATAGCCGCCTGCAATCCAGCAGGACCGCCGCCAATAATAAGTACCTTCTTGGCTTTTTCGGGAGCAGGAAGCATATCCGGATCAAAAGGCAGATGTGCAAGCGGGTTTATGGTGCAGTGTCCGACGTACAGCGCCAGCTCCTCGCTGGTATAGGGCAGATCGTCGTAGCCCTCCTCCGGAGAGCCCGGAAAGCATTTGTAGCATCTGAGACATCTGCGGATTTCGTCCGCCCTGCCCTCCCTGCACTTGTTTACAAACTCGGGATCAGCCAGCATCTGACGGCCCAAAATTACGAAATCCACCATGTCCTTTTCAAGAATCTCTTCGCAAAACTCAGGGGAATTGATTCCGCCTACAACGCCCACGGGAAGCTTTGTGTACGATTTTACTATGGCGGCGTCCTTGGCGTTCAGCCCATGGGGATGGTACATGCTGCTCTCGGTGCCGGATTTAACCGACTGATCGTAAATTCCGCAGGTCACATGAACGGAAGTGATATATTCCTCAACCATCTGAATAAACTTACCAGTCTCATGCGGCGTTATGCCGCCGGGTTGATGGTCTGAGCCGTCGATGCGCAGCTCCACAAGGAAATCCTCTCCGACAGCTTCCCTAATGGTCTTAAGCACCTGCTTTGGGAACCTTGCTCTGTTTTCAAGCGTGCCGCCGTAATCATCGGTTCTGGTGTTCATAAGAGGAGAGAGAAACTGCGTGAAAATAAAGCCGTGTCCGCCGTGAATAAGCACGCCGTCAAAGCCTGCCTTTTGCATGTAAACGGCAGCTGTCGCAAAATCCCTTGCAATCCTGTCCATATCCTCTTTTGTCATAGGGCGACAGACAATGCCTGCAAAGTTTGGGGCAGCTATTGGGCCAATGCAGTCTTCCCCCGGTCCAAACGGCACCTTTTCCTTGCCGGCGTGGACAAGCTCCGCCAAAGCGATTGCCCCGTGCTTTTTAATGCGCGTAGCATACATGGCGACCGCTTCAAAAGTATCCATGTCCTCTTCCGGTTTAGCAAAGTCAAAGGGACGAAAGCCCGGAATCCTATTGGCATCGACAAAGTTTATATCCGTTTCTCCGAGGATTACGCAGGCGTTTCCGCCCTTTGCGGGAGCCTCTAGCTTGCGGTAGGAGTATTCTCTCGCTGCCGGGTTCTGAACAATCAAACCAAATGCCATCGGCGCACTGACGACGCGGTTGCGATAAACTCGGTTTCCAACCTTAAGGGGACTTAACAGTCTTTCATACTTCATAGCCTACCTCCCAAAAAATATGTTATAATTGATGAATAATTCACTAAAACGAATTATAGCATGGTAATTTTCGTTTGAGAAATTACGCTTTTCTTTATGGATTATAAAAATAATTTATACCCCATCTTGGAGGAAGCAGACTTATGAACACTCAGCAGTTAAAATACTTCTTATCGGCGGCAAGAAATTTAAGCTTTTCCGACACCGCAAAGGAATTTTACATGACGCAGCCCGCAATCAGCCATCAGATATCAGATTTGGAAAATGAGCTTGGAACAATTCTTTTCAAGCGCACGGCGAAGGGCGTATCGCTGACTGAGACAGGACGGCTCTTTCTTGAAGACGCAACAAAGCTAATAGACCTGCAAGCGCAGGCCAAGGACAGGCTTCAGCATTTATCCTCAGCGGACTCCCATAAGCTTTCAATAAGTTATTTAGCAAGCCCCTGTAAGCATTTTCTTCCTGACGTGATATGTTCCTTCCGCAAGCACTACCCGCAGGTGGATTTGAACCTTATACGGCTTGACGCTGTCGGCGCACAGGCATCAATAGAACAAGAGGAATATGATATATACTTTTCCCTGCTTGTTGACATGACAAATAAAACCCATTATCAGTGCAGAAAGATACACGAGGACCATTATTGTCTGGTATGCCGTAACGACCATCCTTGTCTTTCGAATTTGGTAATCGATTATCAGAATGTCGCTAAGGAGCCGTTCGTTATTTTCGAGCCGGACAAGGCCGCCTACATGACCCGGCAGATTTATCAAATCTGCAAGGATTTAAATTTCACGCCCCGAGTTGTTCACACTTATCGCTCCATGGAGGAGGTTCTTTTTGCTGTAGAATCGGGGCTGGGCATTACTATTCTTCCTTACAAAATCAAGGATTACGTTAAGGCAAATCTATCTTATGTACAGCTGGACAGCAACAATACGTCCTGTGCAATCGGGACGGCATGGAGGAATAAGGAGGACAATCCCGCCATAGGATGGTTTATGTCCGTCTTGAACCAGCATTTGCTCCAATAGCGAAAAGATAAGGGCGGACATCGTAAGCTGTCCGCCCTTCTGACTGTCAAAAAAACTCCCTCGCAGGGAAATTCAAATCATTTTTCTGGGAATTCACTTCTCGGAAAAATTCCTCTTAAATATGGAAGGTATTAATGCTCTCGTTTTTGCCCATGATTACGATAATGTCTTTGTCTTTGAAAATATAATCGGGCCCCGGCACAGCCGTAACATCCTTGCAGCACTCGTTTTTTACCGCAATTATGTTTATCTTGTACTTTCTTCTGATTTCCATTTCGGCAATACCATGTCCAACCCACTTTGAGGGCACCTTTATCTCGCTTATTCCGTAATTATCGGATAGCTCTATAAAGTCAAGCAGATTTTCAGAACCAAGCTTAACGGCGGTTTTTAAACCCATCTCGTACTCGGGCACAATTATTCTGTCAGCCCCGAGCTTTTCCAGTATTTTTTTGTGCTGAGCGTCCCTTGCCTTGCATACGACTTCCTTGATGCCGAGTTCCTTGAGAGCCAGTGTAATCAGAACGCTGTCCTCTATGTTTTCGGCTATCGCAAGTATCGCACAGTCGTAATTTCTGATTCCCAGGCTTTTTAAAGTGTTGGGGTCCTTTGCGTCTGCCGCAACAGCATGAGTTACAAGGGAGGAGAACTTTTGAATAGCAGCCTCGTTATCATCAATAACCAAAACCTCATGTCCCATTTCAAAGAGCTTCTTCGCTACGGCGCTTCCAAAACGTCCGAGACCAATAACTACAAATGTTTTCATCATTTCTCCTATCCTATCATAACGCCTTCTGTGGGGTAAGTGACTTCAGAGACTTCCTGAGCCTTGAACAGTAGACCAACGGTGAAGGTTATAACACCTATGCGCCCTAAATACATGAGCATAATAAGTATAATTCTCGATAATCCTCCAAGCTGAGCGGTTATTCCCGTTGAAAGACCAACTGTGCTGAAAGCCGATACGGTCTCAAATATTGTTTGAATGAAAGGGATTCCCTCTTGCATCGATATTATCAAGGCTCCGCAAAGAGTAAGGGTAAGACTGCTCATCAGCACGGCTATAGCATTAGTAACTTGTCGATTTTCAATTTTTCGTTCGAAAATAATTAGGTCGCGCTTACCTCTCAGAGTAGAAAGGGTTGAGAGAAATATTACAGCAACGGTGACGGTTTTTATACCACCGGCTGTAGAACCTCCTCCTGCGCCAATATACATCAGCAGTATCGTAATGGCTTTTCCGCCGTCTGTAAGCTTGGCTTGGTCAAGGGAATTAAATCCGGCTGTTCTTGGTGTCGCTGATTGAAAAAAGGCATTAACCAGTTTTTCGCCGAAGTTAAGGCCGGAAAGGGTATCTGAGTTATTCCATTCGGCAATCAGTATCAGCAGCATTCCACCGACAAGAAGAATAGCGGCAGTAATAAGGGCCATCTTGGAATGTATTCTAAGATTCCTAAAATTGCGTTTTCTGATAAAATCCTCCCAGACAAAAAAACCAAGCCCTCCGATGATAAACATGACCGCCAAAGTTAAAAGCACAATTGAGTCATGTGCATATACCATCGTGCCGGAGACGGCGTTTCTTACACCCACGATATCAAAGCCAGCGTTGCAAAAGGCAGATATGGAATGAAACACTCCGCGCCATATGCCCCCCACAAAACCGTAATCGGGGATAAAACGGGCGGACAAAATTAGAGCGCCCACCGCTTCAATGCAAAGGGTGCCTATCAACACGTCGCGCAGAAAGCGGACAACGCCGTCCAGACTGTCGAGATTGAAGCTCTGCATTATCATTAAGCGGCTTCTTAGCCCAACGTGCTTTCTTAAGACAAAGAAAAACAGGGATATGACGGACATAAAGCCGAGTCCGCCGATTTGTATGAGAACGAGGATTACAGCCTGTCCGAAGCCGCTCCAGTATGAGGCCGTATCAACAACTATAAGTCCCGTAACACAGGTGGCCGAGGTCGCGGTAAAAAACGCTGTAAGCGGCTCAGTGAATACATGTGCCCTTGAGGATATTGGCAGCATGAGCAGCAATGCCCCGACCAGTATTAACCCTAAAAAAGAAGCTACGATCATCCGAAATGGTTTTACATGTTTCTTTCTAAGCATAAACGACGCAGCAATTTGTTTTAAATTGATATTAACCCCTCCTAAATCGCGGAAGAACATAGATTAATATACTCTTAAAGCTCATAAAATACAAGTGTACAAAGTGCATAATAAAACCAAGACAGTCTTGCGATGTTAGTTGAATTTTATTAGTTTCTTCTCAAAATCATAGGCTCTGATTGCGTTAAGTATAGCGATTACGGCAACCCCCACGTCTGCAAACACAGCAAGCCATAAAGGAGCAATGCCAGCAACTCCGAGCAGCATAACCACAAGCTTGAAGCCAAGCGAAATAAAGATATTCTGTAAAACTATTTTTTTAGTGCCGTTCGCGATTTCCACCGCTTCAGCTATCTTCTCAGGTTCGTCGTTCATTATTACAATATCAGAGGCTTCTATAGCCGCGTCAGAGCCAAGTCCGCCCATCGAAATGCCGATATCCGCGGCCGCAAGTACAGGCGAATCGTTGATTCCGTCGCCGACGAAGACGGTTTTTCCCGTTTCGCTCTGCTCCGCCATAATTTCGTTTAGCTTTGTCAGCTTGTCAGAGGGCAGGTATTCGGAATAAATCTCCCTTATACCGAGCTTTACAGCTGTTTTCTGCGCAACCTTCGCCCTGTCCCCCGTCATCATCACTATTCGCTCTACTCCGAGCTTGCGCAGATTGTCCAAGGCTCTCAGGGTATCCTTCTTCATTGTATCGGCAAGCGTGATTTTTCCGACATAATTGCCGTTCGCGGAGACATAAATAATGCTTTCCTCGGGGTCCTCCGCTTTGAAATCAATACCCTCACCTATAAGAAATTCCGCAGTTCCGGCCAAAACCTTCACACCGCTGATATTAGCGGACACTCCCCTTCCGCCGATTTCCTCAAACTCAGAAATTTTGCTTTTGTCTATTTCGCCGCCGTATGCAGAAATAACAGACTGCGCAAGCGGGTGGTTTGAGTAATACTCAGCGTAGGCGGCCATAGAAAAGAGCATATCCTTGGGCACAACCTCGCTGTCTATATCAGTAACCGAAAACTTACCGGTCGTTAGAGTGCCGGTCTTATCGAAAACCACCGCAGAAATCTTAGTCATGCCGTCAATGATTGAAGAGCCCTTAAAAAGTATGCCCTTCTTGGTGGCTCCTCCAATGCCAGCAAAGTAGGCCAAGGGCACTGATATTACAAGAGCGCAGGGGCAGGAAACGACCAGAAAAACAAGCGCACGGTGCAGCCATTCGGCAAAAGACTGTCTTAAAATAAGTGTAGGTATTATAAGTACAAGCACCGCCGCTGCAATCACGGCAGGCGTATAGTATTTTGCGTATCTGCTTATTATTTTCTCAGGCGCCGCCTTCTTGGAGTTCGCGGATTCCACCATTTCGAGTATTCTTGACACAGTGGACTTTGAAAGAGGCTGAGTAACCGTAATCCTCACAGCGCCGCCGAGGTTGATGCAGCCCGACAAAACGGCGTCTCCCAGGTTTGCGCTTCTCGGAAGGGCTTCTCCTGTTATTGCCGAGGTATCAAACGAAGCTCTTTCATCTAAAAGCTCACCGTCAAGAGGAACGCGCTCGCCGGGCCGCACAACTATTATGTCACCGACGTTTACATACTCCGCCGGAACGGTCACTTCCCTGTCGTCCTTCAAAACAGTTGCCTTATCGGGCTTAAGCTCCATGAGGCTGGATATGGACTTGCGCGATCTCCCGATAGCGTAGCCTTCAAGCAGCTCTCCTATCCTAAACAGCAGGACGACAGCCGCGCCCTCGGGATACTCCTTAATCAGAAAGGCGCATACAGCAGCAATTATCATGAGCAGGTTTTCGTCAAAAAAGTTTCGCGAAACAATTCTTTTCGCCGCGGATATAAAAATATCGTAGCCCGAAACAAGCATTGACAGTCCGAATATTACGGCTTTCACAGTCTGCGATTCATTAATAATGATGCCTATAATCAAAAGCAGGGCCGAAATTGCTATGCGTATCAGCATGGTTTTATTGCTCTGCTCTATGTGTTCGTGACTGCAGCCGCAGGAAGAGTGGCAGGATTCGTCGCTGCATGTATGTGAGCTATGCAAAGGCTTTGACCTTTTTTGTTTTTTATATAATATTGAATTTTCTTTGTTCTTAAAAGTCGCCATTTCTAATCCTCCGTAATGTGTTCAAAAGCTATATTGAAAAGCTGCTCTATGTGTTCGTCCGCAAGCCTGTAATAGACCACCTTGCCGTGTCGCCTGCTTATAACTATGCCTGCCTTTTTAAGCGTATGAAGCTGATGCGAGATAGCGCTGCTCGTCATATTCAGCAAGGCGGCAATATCGCAGACGCACATTTCCGAAAATCTCAGCGCGCATATGATTTTTGAGCGTGTAGTATCCCCGATAATACGAAAAAGCTCGGCAACATCGAATATCGGTTTCTCCGGCGGCATTTTATCCCTGACGTTATTAACCGTGTCTTCGTGTATAAGACTTATTCCGCATGTTTCGGCAAAATTATTTTTACACATTTTTTGCACCACCTATTTTAACACTTGAGCGTTCGTTCAATCGTTATTGTACTATACTCTTATTCGACAAATTTGTCAACAAATAAAATGTTAATAAATAATGTGCGCTGAACAAAGCCGAAAGCGTTGAAATACAAGCATTTCAACGCAATTTGGCTTTGTTCAAGTGCAAAGTTTTTGAAAAAATATGCTCAAAAACCTTGCACTTGATTGAATGGCGCCGCGAAGCAGCACCATTCAATTCGCACATTGATTAGCTGTCTGCTTGCTTAAATGCGTGATTTCACGTATTTAAGCCTTTAAAATGAAACAATTTGTTTTCATTTTAAAGAACAATTCGTTTTGGCGAATTGTTCAGCAGACACTAAATAAACAATAGATTTCATTTGTAGTTTAGCACTTGTCAAGATATAATAACCACAAAGTGGTAAGTAAATTATTATATTATAAATAGATATTAGGTGATTCACATGTTCAAGATAGGTGAGTTTTCAAAATTGGCTCAAGTGGACTTGTCAAGAAAAGTGCAGTCTGAAAACACCCAAAATAATTTTCTGATAAT
>CAYQMY010000086.1:0-8929 GCA_964418735.1 uncultured Oscillospiraceae bacterium
TCCGGGCTTTCTCGCGCTTTATAAGAACATACTTAAACCGGGCGGAGAGATACATTTTAAAACTGACAATCTGCCGCTATTCGAATATTCCCTTGAGCAGTTTGCTGAAAACGGCTTTGAGCTTTGTGAGGTAACCCGCAATCTACACGAAAACGGCGTTTGCGGAGTTATGACCGACTATGAGGCGAAATTCCACGAACAGGGACTTCCGATAAACCGCTGTGTTGCGAAAAAGCTCTAGGTAACCACTTATTAATCCGACATCACCGTCTTGGCGGGTCTAGTAGCCCCACTTTTCGTTAAAAATGCTTGAAATAAAGCAATTATTCCTGCGCTTTTTTGCCTCGATTGAGGCTACTATCCCCACCAATCCGGCAACGCCGGATTAATAAGTGGTTACCGAACAGGAGAAACGTATGAGATTTATATCATGGAACGTAAACGGGCTGCGCGCCTGCCTTAACAAAGGCTTCCTGGAATTCTTTGAAGCTATGGACGCGGATTTTTTCTGCGTTCAGGAGACAAAGCTTCAGGAGGGGCAGGTTGAGCTTGACATTACCGGCTACGAGCAGTATTGGTGCTACGCTCTTAAAAAGGGCTATTCCGGAACCGCTATATTTACAAAAAAGACTCCGCTATCAGTAAACTACAACATCTCAGTTGAGGAGCACAGCTCTGAGGGGCGCGTTCTTACGCTCGAATATGAGGACTTTTATCTTGTCTGCGCTTACAGCCCAAATTCGCAGGAGGGACTTAAGCGCATAGAGTACCGCATGTCCTGGGAGGATGCTTTCAGGGATTACCTTATGTCTCTGGACGCGAAAAAGCCGGTCATAATCTGCGGTGACCTCAACGTCGCGCATCAGGAAATTGATCTTAAAAACCCGAAAACCAACCGTGGCAGCGCAGGCTTTTCGGACGAGGAGCGCGGAAAATTTACAGAGCTGCTTGGGGCAGGCTTTACTGACACCTTCCGCTATCTATATCCCGATGCCACAGGCGCCTATACCTGGTGGTCGTTCCGCTCAAACGCGAGAGCTAACAACTCGGGTTGGCGCATTGACTATTTTCTGTGCTCGGACAGGCTGCGCGACAAAATCGAAAAGGCCTATATCTGCCCCGAAATACTCGGGTCTGACCACTGCCCGGTAGGATTGGATTTGACACTGTGAATATTGGTAACGTAAAAATTAACGGACACACCGCGCTCGCGCCCATGGCGGGGGTTACTGACGCGGCCTTTCGAACAGTCTGCCGTGAGCTTGGGGCTTCCTATACCGTCACGGAGATGGTAAGCGCGAAGGCGCTTATGTATCAGGACAAGAAGAGCCGTGCGCTCCTAAAGCTCGGAGAAGGGGAGCATCCCTCGGCAGCTCAGATTTTCGGAAGCGAGCCCGAGGTAATGGCGGAGGCCGCGGTAAAAGCGATTGAGATATCCGGTGCGGATATACTTGATATAAACATGGGCTGCCCCACGGGAAAGATAGTAAAAAACAACGAGGGCTCGGCGCTTATGCGTGAGCCTGAGCTTGCGATGAGGATAATTGAGGCCGTTGTTCGCGCGGTAACTGTTCCGGTCACGGTCAAAATCCGAAAGGGCTGGGACAAGGGCAGCGTCAACGCGGTTGAATTTGCACAAATGGCGCAGCAGGCGGGAGTGTCGGCTGTAGCCGTACACGGCAGGACAAAAGCGCAGATGTACTCAGGAACTGCGGATTGGGCGATAATCGCCGAGGTCAAAAGGGCGCTGAACGTTCCTGTTATCGCGAACGGAGATGTTTTTGAGCCTAAGGATGCGGTCAAAATGCTTGAGCAGACCGGCGCGGACATGGTGATGATAGGCAGGGGCTCGCTGGGTAACCCTTGGCTGTTTCAAAGAGCCGAGGCCGCAATTCGCGGCGAAGCGATGCCAGAAGTGCCGCCGCTAAAGTTGAGGTGCGACATAGCTGTAAGACAGTTTGAGCTGGCAAAAGAGGACAAGGGCGAAAAGATAGCCTGTCTGGAGGCTCGAAAGCACTATTCCTGGTACCTGCACGGCATCCCTTACTCGGGCTACTTCAAGGAGCAGATATCAAAGATAGAGACCATGGCGGACATCTACAAAATTACCGAGGGCATAAAAAGGGAACTAAGATAAATACTCTAGGGGGTATCCAATACCCCCTAGGTAACCACTGATTTAATCCGGCGTTGCCAGATTGGTGGGGATAGAATCCCCAATCAAGGCAAAAAAGCGCAGGAATAATTGCTTTATTTCAAGCTTTTTTAACGATGAGTGGGGGTGCTAGACCCGCTAAGATGGTAATGTCGGATTAATCAGTGGTTACCTAGATACGCGGCTTACGCCGCGATACCCCCGGCCGCGCACGATTTGCGCGGGCTGAGGTGTTTTTCCGGGAAGTAAATTCCCGGAAAAATGGATTTTTATTTCCCTGCGAGGGATTATCTGACAGCATGTAAATAACCCCTGACCGTTTGGTCAGGGGTTATTTGGTATAATACGCTTTAGCCTAGTCCGATAAGACGACCTATCTGATATACAAGCATCGAGCAAACATACGCCGTGAAAATCTGCCACCCGATGGACACAAGCGTCCACTTTAGACTCGCCATCTCGCGGCGTATGGCGGCAATGGAAGCCACACAGGGAACGTACATAAGAACAAATACTAGGAAGGAAAGCGCGGAAAGCGGGGTGAAGGTGCCGCCGAGTGCCGCGGCTATTACGCCGCTGCCCGCGGTAAGCGAAAAACCGTAGAACATTGATAGGGAAGCGACAACAGCCTCCTTAGCAATAATTCCTGTTAGAAGCGCGACAGCCGCCTGCCATGCGCCGAAGCCGAGAGGTCTGAATATGGGCTCAATAAATCCGCCTATAACGCCGAGAATGCTGTCCTGCATTGAGTCCGTCATATTAAAGCTTAAATCGAAGCTTTGAAGCAGCCAGATAAGCACGCTCATAAACAGAATAAGAGTTCCTGCTCTTGTGAGAAAGTCGCGCACTCTTTCCCAGACGTGCATCAAGGTGTTCTTTATGCTGGGCATTCGGTAGGGGGGGAGCTCAAGCACGAAGGCGGGAGCCTCTCCGGAAAAGAGAGTGCCCTTGAAAAGTATGCCCGAAAGCATCGCCATGGCCATGCCGAGCAGATACAGCGAAAATATTACAATTCCTGCGTACTTGCCAAAGAAGGCCGAGCAAATAAGTCCGTATATCGGAAGCTTTGCGGAGCAGCTCATAAAGGGAATTAGCATGATGGTCATTCGTCTGTCCTTTTCGCTCTCCATCGTGCGTGCGCCCATTACGGCAGGTACGGTGCAGCCAAAGCCCATCAGCATCGGAATAAAGGCCTTTCCGCTAAGTCCGAAACGGTGCAGCAGCCTATCCATAATGAAAGCCGCCCTCGACATGTAGCCCGAGTCCTCAAGCAGTGAGAGGAAGAAAAATAAAATTGCAATCTGCGGAAGGAAGGTCAAAACGCCGCCGACGCCCATTATTATTCCGTCGGTAATAAGGCTTAATAGCCAGCTTGCGGCTCCCGCGGATTCCAGCACCGAGGAAAGCCAGCCTGCGAGATTCTCCATAAGCAAGGCCACACCGTCAGAAAGCAATGAACCGACGGGGCCAAAAGTAATTCCAAACATAACAAGCATCATTAAAAGGAAAAGCGGAAGCGCCAAAACGCGGTGAGTAACTATTTTGTCGATTTTATCGCTCGTAGTCAGCTCATGTTCGTCCTTTGCCCTTTTTACCGACAAGGCAACGACTCTTTCAATAAATCGGTAGCGGCTGTCGGCTATAAGGGTTTCGCGGTCACCTAAAACACTGGAGCTTTCGTATCTCTTTATTATTTCATTAATCTTGCTGCTTGACGCATCATTCAGTATGACTGTTTTTTCGACAAGCGAGTCGCCTTCAAGAAGTTTTATAGCCGCCCAGTGTGCGGGTATTTTGGCCGCATAAGCGCAGTCGTGAATAATCTCGCCTATTTCATGGTGGATTTCATGGGTGAAATCGTCGTAGAGGTCATCCGGCTCAATGGAATAGCCCTCGTGCATCTGCCTGTGAGCTATTCGAAGAAGCTCGTCAAGATTTTCGCCGGTCTTAGCCGTTACCGGTACGACCGGTATTCCAAGTTGCATCGAAAGACTTTTTACGTCAATTTTGTCGCCATTTTTCTCAATCTCGTCCATGAAGTTAAGCGCCAGAACCATGGGACGCTCGAGCTCCAGAAGCTGAATGGTGAGGTAAAGGTTTCTCTCAATATTTGTAGCGTCGATAATATTTATTATCGCGTCAGGAGCTTCCTTGATTATAAAATCCCTCGCGACTATTTCCTCCATGGAGTAAGGGGAAAGAGAATAGATTCCGGGAAGGTCCACAATAGTGACGGGTCTGCCTTCAGTTTCAGCCCTGCCTTCCTTCTTTTCGACTGTAACTCCCGGCCAGTTGCCCACATACTGATTCGAGCCAGTAAGGGCGTTGAAAAGTGTGGTTTTTCCGGAATTGGGGTTTCCGACAAGAGCAATCTTCATTTCGCGCTTGTCATGATCGGTGGCGGCGTAATGAGTGCCGTGGTGGCTTAGCTCATGCTCGTGGCTCTGCCTCATTCGAAGCAAGGTGCCCTTATCCAGTCGGCGCGCCGAGTATTGTTTTCTGTTATATTTTATATTCGCTGTTTCAGAATCCGCCTCGTCCAGCATTCTTATCTGTTCAGCGTCTTCCTTGCGCAGAGAAAGCTCATAGCCGCGCAGCCTTACCTCAATGGGGTCGCCCAGCGGCGCTTTCTTCCTTACCGTTATTTTAGTGCCCGGTGTAAGCCCCATGTCTATAAGTCTCCGTTTTACGGCGGCAGACTTGTTGCCCACATCCAGCACTATTCCGTTTTCATTGGGACTTAAGTCCTTTAATGTTTTGTTCATTTATAAATCCACCTTAGTTAGTCATACCTAACTAAATAAATATACTATAAAGGAAGCCTTAAGTCAATAGCCCCGCATTATTTTTTTCATGAATGGTGTTTTTTATAGTGCAATAAAAAGGGGAGGCAGCACTGCCTCCCCAAAAATATTAAATTTTACCTTGGTGAGCCGAGGAAGAACAGTGCGACCGTACCGGGGCCAGAATGGGCGCCTATAACAGGGCCTACACTGTTGATTACCACTTCCTTGACGCCAAAGCGCGACTTAACCATTTCCGCAACAAACTCGGCGTCGTCGATACAGTCGCCGTGGCTGATAAATACTATCTGCTCCGAAGGCTTGATTGCTGTTTCTTTCATTCTGTTTACAAGCTCTTCAAGAGACTTCTTGCGGCCTCTTGCCTTTGATACACCAGTTAGCCTGCCTTCGGCATCGGTGTGAAGTATCGGCTTAATGTTGAGCACAGAACCCAACACTGCCGTCGCTCTGGAAATACGGCCGCCGCGGCGAAGATGGTTCAGGTCGTCGACCGTAAACCAATGACAGAGTAAATTCTTATTTTCCTCAGCGAAATCACGCACCTCTTCAATGCTTTTTCCCTGCTTTTTCTGCATAACAGAGTGATATACAAGCAGTCCCTGTCCAAGTGAAGCGCAGAGCGAATCTACGGTGTATATCTTGCGGTCGGGATACCTTTCACGAAGCTCGGCCGCTGCGACCGTAGAGGAGTTGTAAGTTGAGCTGAGGGCGGAGGAGAAGGAAATGCTGAGCACATCCTTGCCCTGAAGTAGAATTGATTCCATTACATTAAGAAAGGTGTCGGCATTGACAGCGGAGGTGGAAACGCTGTTTCCGGCGCGCACAGACGCATAGAAGTCCGAAAATGTTATTTCACGTTCATCCAGATAGTTTTTGTATTCCTTTCCTTCGAGAAGGACAGAAAGTGGAATAACGATAAGGTCAAGCTCATCGGCAAGCTTTGCAGGTAAATCGCAGCAGGAATCTGTAATTATAACAAAATCGCTCATTGTTGTAATTCTCCTTTTGTAGATGCTTTTTTAGCAGGTTTTTTTTGTTCCTCTTTTTCCTGTAAAATATCAACAAGCCGCAGACTGGCCTGTTTATACGCATAGCTTGTAATCGCAAAGTGCATGGCTGTTCTCGCCATCTGATCGTCGTCCATCGAATCGGGCAGCTGCTCCGAAATGGCGATTAGTGACTTGTCAAGATCCTCAATGTAGTGCTCGTAGAGGTTTTTAACATCATGCTTTGAAAACTTCGAAAAAAGAAATGCGGCGTCTTTAACGGACACAATCTGTTTTAAGAAGGATATAATAGTAAGCTCGGCAAGATGAGCCCTCGAATACTTCTTACCGTTCGCTCGTTCAAGAAGCTTCACTTTTATATAATTGTTAACCATTGCTGAAGTCAGTTTGTTCTCGGGACGGGACACAATTTGCTGACGCGGCATGTAGTTTATTAGCTGATCCATATATAAATCGATATCGGGAAAATCATCCCATTTAACGGGCCTATCACTCTGAAGCTGCTTCTTTAAATCTTCGAGTTGTTCCAAATGCATCACTCCAAACTTATTTGACAGAGAAATTATATACCATATATATAAGGCTGTCAATCGTATTACAAGGTTACCTATGTTGTGGAATATGGTATTTAAAATCAGATTGCGCGGCGCGGCATCATGCTTTAAAACAGGCTTCAGTGCCGTTTTTACACGTTTTTGTTGTAAAATCATATCAATACAGATATAATATCAAGCACTATATGATAAGGGGCGTGGACAAAACGGAGAGGGAAGCCTTTTTTAGTTCCTGCACACTTTGCCCAAGGCGCTGCAAGGCGGACCGTACTGCCGGACGCTCGGGACGCTGCGGAGAATCCTCCGAAATAAGGATAGCGCGCGCTGCTCGCCACGATTGGGAGGAGCCCTGCATTAGCGGAGTGAACGGCAGCGGCGCCATATTCTTCTCCGGCTGCCCGCTTGGCTGCGTATACTGCCAAAACAGTGAAATCAGCGTCGGAGGCAAGGGAAAAACCGTTTCGCTCAGCCGCCTGCGTGAGATAATAAGCACTCTTGAAAGCAGCGGCGTACACAATATTAATCTGGTAACCGCGAGCCATTTCGCGCCTTATATTGTCGAGGCGCTTAAGCCGAAGCCTAAAATCCCGGTTGTGTGGAACTCAAGCGGTTATGAGACTATTGAGACCCTAAAAATGCTTGAGGGCTCGGTGCAGATTTATCTGCCTGACCTTAAATACTCGGACAACCAGCTGGCTGAAAAGTATTCAGACGCTCCGGATTACTTTGAAACCGCAACAAAGGCGATTCTTGAAATGTACCGTCAGACAGGGCCTTATTTTTTTGACGATAACGGAATACTTAAAAGCGGCGTGGTTATAAGGCACCTTATTTTACCGAACGCGCTGGAAAACTCCTTTGGGGTGCTTGAATGGATAGCTGAGAACTTTCTCTCCGGCGAGGTTCTGTTAAGTCTGATGAGCCAGTATGTGCCGAATTCCTCCGCTTCAAGGTTCCCGGAGCTTAACAGAGGGATAACCGAGGAAGAGTACGATGAAGTAGAGCAGAGGCTTTGTGAGCTAGGTATTGAGGACGGCTATTTGCAGGACCTAAATTCCGCCGAAGAATCCTATATCCCCAATTTTGACTTTGAGGGTTTATAACTCCGGCACAGTCAGTGGAGGTAA
The DNA here is from genome assembly GCA_964418735.1 of uncultured Oscillospiraceae bacterium. Lineage (GTDB taxonomy): Bacteria > Bacillota > Clostridia > Oscillospirales > Oscillospiraceae > DUPK01. Next base: position 7,648 of record CAYQMY010000086.1, read on the forward strand.
AAATGTTAGAAACTCTGCGCGAAAAAGCGAATAAGCTTACGCTCAAGCCCGGAGTTTACATAATGCTGGACTCCGCTGGCGAGGTGATATACGTCGGCAAGGCGAAGAAGCTAAAAAACCGTGTCAGCAGCTACTTTAGAGGCGGACACGACTCGAAAACGACCGCGATGGTGTCAAAGGTAGCGGACTTCAACGTTATCATCGCAAACACCGAATTTGAGGCTCTAGTCCTCGAAAATTCACTTATAAAGCGGCACATGCCGCATTATAATATTCTTCTAAAGGATGGAAAGGGCTATCCGCTCGTTCGTCTGGACGTAAAACAGCCGTATCCTTCTTTTTCTCTTGTATCGAAAGCGGAAAACGACGGCGCGAGGTACTTCGGCCCCTTCGGAGGAAGGGTGATGACCCGCGAGGCGCTCGACGCAATTTGTAAAACGCTAAAGCTTCCGTCCTGCAGCAGGAAGTTCCCGAGGGATATAGGAAAGGGACGCCCCTGTCTGAATCACCACATGGGCGTGTGCGACGCCTATTGCCGAGGTACTCTTGATGAAGCGGAGTACAGGCGCGTAATGTCGGAAGCCGAAATGATACTGGAGGGGAAGACCTCACAGCTTTGCTCAAGTTTAGAGCGCGAGATGCTTCAGGCCGCTGAGGAGCTTAAATTTGAGCTGGCGTCCGAAAAGAGGGACAAGCTCAAGGCTCTGCAGAAGCTTCAGGCTAAGCAGCAGCTGGTTGTTTCGCGAAACGCTGCCGATACCGATATCGTGGGCTATTCTAGGGGAGCCGCAAAAAGCTGCTTTGTGGTTTTGCACTACATCGAAGGAAACCTGCTGGATAAGGACTATGAGCTTCTCGATAACCCCATAGAAACCGACTCGGAAGCGGTGTCGGAGCTTGTGCGGCAGTATTATTCACTGCGGAATATATACCCGAAAAACATATACCTGCCGTTTGAAACGGAAGAAAACTCGCTTCTCGAACAGTTGTTTTCAGAGGAGGTTGGGGCTCATGTGTATGTTACGACGCCCAAGAAGGGCGAAAAACGGCGTCTGGTCGAAACCGCAAACCTGAACGCCTCCGAGGAAATCAACCGCGCCACGAACAGGGAAGAAAAGGTTCTCAAAACCCTTGAATGGCTGCAAAACGCGCTTGAGCTTGAAAAGTCTCCCGACCGCATAGAGGCTTACGATATTTCCAATACCGGAGCTTCGAACATTGTGGCCTCAATGACTGTTTTTGAACGTATGAGGCCTTTAAAGAGCGCTTACCGCAAGTTTAA
>CAYQMY010000087.1:0-8912 GCA_964418735.1 uncultured Oscillospiraceae bacterium
CGGATATGGTTGTCATTGCCCGCACCGAATGCGCTCAGCAGGAGGGCTTTGACGAGGCGATAGAGCGCTGCGTAAGGGCTCGCGAGCTCGGCTGTGATATGACGCTTATCTGCGGAGGACTTAATGACCTGGAGACCGCAAAATATGTGAATAAATACGACAAGGGATGGAAAATGTTCCCCGACATATATTCTGTAAACGGAGTTCCAAACGCGGAGCTGGATGATTTGGCGAAGGAAGGCTTTAACCTTGTTACCTTCCACATTTTTGAGAAAGCTGCGCTCTACGGCATGATGCTCTACGGTTCGCAGAACATAAAAAACGGCAATACCGTTTTTTCTGCTACCCATGATCTCAAGGGTTCTGTTAATCCAGAGGAGCTTGAAAAGGCACTCACTATGAACAAGGCTCTCTGGATTGCCCGTCAAAGGGAGTTTCTGAACGTATAAAGCAAAAACTAATATATAAAGCGATCTTTATTGGAATTAATATTTTGGGAGGAATTATTATGAAAAAACTAGTCGCTCTGTTTCTGGCTTTGATCATGCTCTTTTCACTGGCTGCCTGCGGCGGCAAACCCGCTCCTGCGGCAAGCCCGGCAGCATCCGCACCGGCCGGTCCGACCTCTGGCGGAACAATAGCAATTCCCATCACCGACGACCCCACAACGCTGCTCGGATGGAAGCTGCGTAACACAAACGAACAAGTCATCCAGCCGATAATCTACGAATTCCTTATGCAGTATGACAAAACCGGAAAGCCCCAGCCATATCTCCTCGAATCAGCCAAAGAGGATGTAAAAGCACTTACCTATACTCTGGTTGTAAAGGACAAGATCACCTTCCAGGATGGAACAGCACTTGACGCCGAGGCAGTTAAGTGGAACCTTGATAACTACAAGGCGAAGGGTGTCCTTTCCGCTTCCTATTTTGGAAAGGTCAATAACGTTGAAGTGAAAGACAAGAAAACCGTAGTAGTTAACATGAAGGAGTGGGATTCCCAGTTCCTTTACGGACTTGCGCGTATCTGCGCTATCGTATCCCCCACAGCTGTCCAGAAGCTCGGCGAAGTCGGCTTTAACGAGAAGCCCGTAGGAACCGGCCCGTTCATGGTTAAGGAATGGAAGCACGGCGAGGGCATCTACACTGTGCGCTATGACGGCTACTGGCAGGGCAAGCCCTATCTTGACGGCATCAACATTATGAAATACGCAACCACCGCGACTCAGCAGGCGGCTCTTCAGGCCGGCAAGCTCGATGTTATGTACCTCAGCGGCGATCCCACAACCGCAGACGCTATGTTAGCCAAGGGCTTCGGCATTGTAAACGCTGCCATCCCGCAGACAGCTTATACCATCTGCTTCAACAGCCTTGCAGACAGTCCTCTTAAGGACGTCAAAGTCAGACAGGCTATTGCTTTGGCGGTTGATGCCGAAAGCATCGCCAAGGCTCTGCTCGGAAACGGCAAATACGGCCAGGCCAGCACACAGTGGGCGCTCAAGGGCTCCAGCCAGTACGCTGACATTGCCGGATATGGCTTTGACGTTGAAAAAGCAAAGACACTTCTTAAGGAAGCCGGATTCGAAAGCGGCTTCAATCTTACAATTAACTATCAGACCGGAGACTTTGCCCGCAGCGCCTGCCAGATAATTGCGCAGCAGCTTTCAAAGGTCGGAATTACTCTTAAGCTTAATGAAATCGAAGTTGCAAACTACGGAAACTACCTCGGAGGCTGGGAAGGCCTGCTGTTCCACCCGATGGGCGCTATTAACGGACAGTTCTCTCAGATCTCCGCAAACATGATAGTCGGTGCGCTCTTCGGAAGCAAGGCCTTCCTGCATGACGCAAAGTCCATCGGCCTTATCGCTGAAGCTGCAAAAGCCGACGAGGCAACATCTAACGCAAAGCTCAAGGAAGTCGTAAAGATTCTCTTCCAGGATAACGTTGAGCTTTACACCGTTGCAATCGCATATGGAACCGCAGTCATCAACCCCAAGCTCAAGGACAGCGGCATAAACGCAGTAATCCCCAACTTCGGTACTCTCTGGAAGGCTTACCTTACCAAGTAAATCGTTAAGGTTAATAAGGCATGCGCGTTAACTGCGCGCATGCCTTTAATCAAATTTTTGTTACTTAAGGAAACACGGCCTTTGGCTTGTGTTACCTAAAAAAATCGGTATATAAGGGGTGCAGCTATGCGCCAATTCATTTTAAAACGTATAGGGATATCGCTTGTAGTAGTGCTTTTGATATCCATATTCTCATTTTCCTTAGTTCACCTGCTTCCGGGAGACCCCGCGATTCTTGCGCTGGGCTCAGAGGTAACTCAGGAGCAAATCGAAGCTTTTCGAGATGAATTTCATCTTAACGAACCCGTAATAAAGCAGTATTTCATTTGGGCAAAAAACGCGCTGCAGGGGGACTTTGGTATTTCGATAGCTTATAAGAGGTCTGTCATTGACTGCCTTTCTGAGCGTCTACCGAGAACAATAGCCATTGGTCTTCCGGCGCTTATAATTTCAAGTATTTTAGGCATCCTTTTCGGTATCGTAAGCGCGGTAAACCGAGGAAGGTTTATAGACAAGCTGCTTACATTTCTCGTTACGCTGGGCGTCGGTACGCCCACCTTCTGGCTCGGCATGATAGGAATATTGGTCTTTGGGCTGAAAATGGGAATACTTCCGCTTTCCGGATTTGTTTCGCCGAGCGAGAACTTCGCGGAGTACGTATACTATTCCATTATGCCGGTATCTGTTTTGTCCCTTACTCTGCTTGCCTCAGTTGCACGTCAGACGCGCTCAAATATGCTTGAGGTAATTAATCAGGATTTTATCCGCACTGCCCGCGCAAACGGTCTTGCCGAGCGCAGCGTAATATATAAGCACGCGCTCAAAAATTCTCTGATACCTGTTATTACGACCATCGGAATGCAGGTGCGCGTTATAGTCGGCGGTTCTCTTATAGTGGAGCAGCTTTTTAATATTGCGGGTATAGGCACACTTCTTGTAAGCGCCGTAAGCGCGCGCGATTATATGGTAATTCAGGGCTGCGTGTTTTTAATCTCGCTCTTTACTGTTGCGTGCAATCTAATAGTTGATATTCTCTACGGCCTGGTCGACCCGCGTATCCGAAAGTCTTGGAGGTGATGAAGATGTCGGGAAATGCTGAAAAAGCAAAGGAAAAGCGCTCAAGCAGCAGGTTTTGGCGCGTTTTCCTCGGGAAAGACTTCCTCACAACAATTTGCTTCGCCTTCATTATCATTTTTGTCCTTTCGGCAATATTTGCTCCGCTGCTTACGAAGTATACGCCCTTCGATCAGGATCTGCTGATGATGAACAAGGGCCCCTCTGCCGAGCACCTGCTGGGCACGGATCAGCTCGGGCGCGACCTTTTGACGCGCCTTATATACGGCGCCAGAGTTTCTCTTATGACGGGACTCTTATCCAGTCTCTGGGCCGCTATCGGTGGCACGATTCTCGGACTTGTTTCGGGATACTTCGGGGGTATCATAAATACAGTAATTATGCGTTTTACTGACACGATGCTCTCAATTCCTCCGCTTATCTTTACAATGGTTTTGGCTGCTGTTGTCGGCGGAAATCTTGTTGGCATCAGCCTTGTTATCGGATTATCCATACTTCCGGGCTATATCCGCATTGTCAACGGTCTTGTTATCAGCCTGCGAGAAAATGATTATATAACCGCGGCGAACCTTATCGGGCAAAACAGGTTCGTTATAATGGTCAGGCACCTTTTGCCCAACTGCTTTGCGTCCTTGATCGTAATTTTTACCATGAATCTCGGCACAGCGATTATGCTGGAATCAACGCTCAGCTATCTGGGTGTCGGAATCACTCCGCCGACGCCTGCCTGGGGCGTTATGGTTGCGGACGGATACAAGTTTCTTCTGAACGTTCCGCAGCTTGCGATTTTCCCCGGTATCTGCATCATGCTGATTGTCATTTCGTTCAATATTGTCGGCGACGGTCTGCGCGACGCACTGGATCCGCGCTTAAGGGGGAAACTGTAATATGAGCGATACAAAAAAGCTTCTCGAGGTTAAGAATCTGCGAACCTCGTTTATCTTCGGCGGCAGCGAGGTGAAGGCAGTTAACGATGTGTCTTATCACATTAACGAGCAGGAAATCGTTGCGGTCGTCGGAGAAAGCGGCTGCGGAAAATCCGTAACACAGATGTCCGTTATGCAGCTTGTTCAGACCCCGCCGGGTAAAATTTTGGGCGGAGAGGTGCTGTTTGAAGGCAAAAATTTGCTCGATTATAAGCCTAAGTCTAAAGAAATGCAGGCAGTGCGCGGAGCGAAGATTGCAATGATTTTTCAGGAGCCGATGACAAGCCTGAACCCTGTCTATACAGTCGGCAGTCAGATAACCGAGGTAATACGCCGACACAAGAAGTGCACGAAAAAAGAGGCCTGGGAGCTGGGCATAAAGGCTCTCGCCGACGTCGGCATTCCCGACCCCGAGGCCCGCATGAAAAACTATCCCTTTGAAATGAGCGGCGGCATGCGCCAGCGCGCGCTTATCGCTATCGCGGTCGCCTGCAACTCTAGGCTTATCATTGCCGATGAGCCCACCACCGCGCTTGACGTTACAACGCAGGCACAGGTTATGGAGCTTCTGCTGAAAATAGTTGAAAACATGCATACCTCGCTTTTAATTGTTACGCATAATCTCGGTCTTGTATCTCGTTACGCTCAGCGCATTTACGTTATGTACGCAGGTCGGATTGTCGAAAGCGGCACTACCGAGGACCTGCTTATACACCCGGCGCATCCCTATACCATGGGGCTTTTAAAGTCTGTGCCAAAGCTCGAAGAGAAGCAGGGCGAGCAGCTTGTGCCCATCGAGGGCGCTCCGCCGAACTTAGCTAAGCTTCCTGACAACTGTGCGTTTTATCCGCGCTGCCCCTATGCGACGGAGGAGTGCAAAACAAAGCCCGCGCCGGAGCTTCGCAGCGTAGACGGAAAGCTGCACTTTAAGGCCTGCCATCTCGATTCAATACCGGAGGAGGGAAGATGATGCCTGAAAAAAAGCCGGAAGCCCTGCTTCAAGTAGAGGGGCTCAAAGTACATTTTCCCACAAAGCTAAAAATAAACGGCGAGCAGGTGCTCGTCAAGGCCGTAGATGACATCAGCTTCACGGTAAAAGAGGGCGAAACCTTCGGTCTTGTCGGAGAAAGCGGCTGCGGAAAGACCACCGCCGGCAAAGCGATTCTGAGGGTAATTAATCCCTCGGAGGGCAAGGTAATATACAACGGACGCGATATTGCAAAGGTACCAGCGCATGAAATAAAAGGCATACGCCGCGAGCTGCAGCTGATTTTCCAGGACCCCTATTCCTCGCTTGACCCGCGTCAGTCGGTTTTTTCGATACTCAAGGAGGCGATAGTCTGCGACCGCAAGCACCACAGCGCCTCCGAGATAAAGGAGCGTGTTGACGAGCCTGGTCGAGCTCGATCCCTATATGAGCGACCGATATCCGCACGAGATGAGCGGAGGCCAGAGGCAGCGCCTCGGCATCGCCCGCGCACTTGCCTGTGACCCGAAGCTTATAGTCTGCGACGAGCCGGTTTCAGCACTTGACGTGTCGATTCAGGCACAGATAATAAACCTTTTTGAGGAGCTTCAGAAAAAGCTTGGACTCACATATATTTTTATAGCTCACGATCTCGCTGTTGTGCGCCACATCGCTGACAGAATCGGCGTAATGTACCTAGGAAATATCGTAGAGCTTATGGAATCGGGCGAGCTGTTCAACAACTCACAGCATCCCTATACGAAGGCGCTGCTCTCGGCGGTGCCTACGGTGGATTACTACGAGGAAAAGAACAGACACAGGATTCTGCTTGAGGGCGAAGTCCCGAGCCCGCTGCGCACGCCTAAGGGCTGCCCCTTCCATCCGCGCTGCCCCAAGGCAACGCCTATATGCAAGGAGCAAAAGCCCGAGCTCAGAGAGACAAGCGAAAACCACTATACGGCGTGCCATAATTTATAGGTAAGCCCTGAATTAACCGACTGTCGGCGTTTGAGCGGCTATATTTCCGCCATTTCGCCAAAAAAGCCTCGTTAATACACAAAGTATTGCCTGTGTTTTTTTGACAAACTGACGAAAATTTCTCTCGCTCATCCATCCGACGCGATTAAATCAGTACTTACCCGGGCATAGTTCAACAAGGTTCTGCATGATTACTACAGGGGGTGAGCGCAGTGAGATATCTGATGGGAATAGATAACGGAGGAACCTACGCAAAGGCGGCACTTTTCGATGAAAAGGGCAGACAAATCGCGGTTTCCTCCAGACTGGTTTCGAACCTGCACCCAAAGTCGGGTTACTCCGAGAGGGATATGGACGAGCTTTGGCAGTCAAACCGTGAGGCTATCCGCGATACGCTCGAAAAAAGCGGCGTTTCGCCCTCGGAAATTGCCGGAATTTCCTTTTCGGGACACGGTAAGGGACTGTATTTGGTTGACGGCGACGGAAGGCCTGCCCGAAACGGCATACTCTCAACAGATAACCGCGCCTTCGAGTACGTTGAAAGGTGGAAGCAGGACGGGACCGCCGAAAAGGTAAGGGAAAAAACTTGGCAGCCCATTATCGCCTGTCAGCCTGTAAGTCTGCTCAGATGGCTGAAGGACAACGAGCCGGAGGTCTACAAGAAATCGTCCATGGTCTTTTCGGTGAACGATTTTATAAGGTACCGCCTGACGGGAGAGGCGAACGGCGAGATAACAACCTTCTCGGGCGGGAATCTGATAAATATGCTAACGGGCGAGTACGACGAAGAGCTGCTGGCTTTGTTCGGTATCGAAGATGCCTTTGAAAAGCTAATGCCCCTTAAAGAGCCTGCTGAGATTTGCGGCTATGTAACAAAACGCGCCGCGGAGGAAACAGGGCGTATGGAAGGTACTCCGGTTTCAGCCGGAATGTTCGACATCGACGCCTGCGGCATCGCTTCGGGACTCTCTGACGAGGACAAAATGTGCATGATTGCCGGAACCTGGAGCATAAATGAATTTATAAGCAAAGTCCCAGTGTCTGACAGCCAGACCTCGCTTAATTCGATTTTCTGTATACCGGGCTACTATCTGATTGAGGAAAGCAGTCCGACCTCGGCGGGCAATCTTGAATGGTTTATAGAAAACCTGCTTCAGGCTGAAAAGGAAGAGATGAAGAGCAAAGACAGCTCGGTATATGACCTTATAAACGAGTGGGTGGAATCAATTTCGCCCGAAGAGCCGCTGCCGGTTTTTCTTCCGTTTTTAAACGGCTCGGACGAGTCGCCCATCGCTAAGGGAACCCTGATTGGGCTCACCTCGTATCACACGAAAAAGCATATTATCCGCGCGGTGTTCGAAGGTGTGGTGTTTTCGCACCTTACACATGTAAAGCGATTGCTCAAAAACCATGCGGTTCCAAGAAGCATTCGCCTGACGGGCGGTGCGGCAAATTCAAGGGTTTGGGCGCAGATGTTTGCGGACGCTCTGCAAATACCCGTTGACGTGATAGAGGGCAAGGAGATAGGGGCACAGGGCGCTGCTATTGCAGCCGGAGTAGCCGTCGGCATCTACGAGGATTATGCAGATGCGATTTCCGGTATGGTTCATATAAGCTGCACGATTCTTCCGCAGAAGGAACTGCGCGAAGTTTACGGGAAAAAGTACCTGAATTACAGAAGGGTGAATGACGCGCTTTCGGGCGTATGGCAGCACATATAGCGCATTTATTAAGGCAGATAAAGCGTAAACGGAGGATTTCCGGATTAAGAAAAGGAATGGTCATAAACATGAAAAAGGTTGTTTCATTCTTTGGTGAAAAGAACGAGGTTTTTGAAAAACTGAACTTTCGCGCAAAGGTATACGCTGAAAAGCGGGGGCTTGAATACAGGTGGGCTCTGCAGTCGCCGTTCGACCAGCAAAACGTCATAGAGGAGCTTAAGAACGCTGACGCCGGAATCATAGATATCGAGCCTTACGGCGAGGACATCTTCAAGGAAATCAATAAAAGCTGCAAGATTCTCACAAGGTTCGGAGTGGGCTACGATAAGGTGGATTTAAAGGCGGCTTCAAAATACAACATAGCGGTTGCGAGGACGGCGGGGGCAAACACCGTCGGCGTTGCCGAGATGGCCTTGATGCTGATGCTTTCGGCACAGAGGCGGCTTAAAAGCAACATGAAATATGTTGCGGAGGGAAACTGGGTTAAGGAGGTTTCCCACGAAATCACAGGCAGCACCGTCGGCATTGTGGGCTTTGGAGCTATCGGACAATATGTGGCAAAGCTTCTTCGGGGCTTTGACTGCAATGTAATTGCCTATGATCCGTTCCCGAACCAGAAGGTAGCCGAGGAATACAAGGTGAAAATGGTTTCGCTTGAGGAGCTTTTTAAAACCGCTGATTCCATTTCGGTGCATGTGCCTTATATGAAGGAAACACACAATCTTATTAACGCGGAGCTTCTCGGCATGATGAAGCCGACGTCCGTTATAGTCAACACCTCGCGCGGCAACATAATAAACGAGGACGACCTTTACGACGCGCTTTTAAACAACAAAATCGCCGGAGCGGGACTTGACGTTTTTGCTGTGGAGCCCCTGCCGCTTAGCTCCCCGCTTCTCAAGCTCGACAACATTATTCTCACGCCGCACACCTCGAGCCAGACGGAGGAATCCCTCTGGAGAATATACGAGATGGCTATCGACATTACCGCAGATTTCTTCGAGGGCAGGGAATCGAAAAATATCCTGAACCCCGATTATAAGGCGGGGATCTAATAGAAAATATGGAATTTACAAAACACCATCTCTGTGAGCTTCCGCACTGCTATGCGGTGACGACCATTGAAATCGATGGCAAAATGAAGTATGTGCTCGCGACGGACGACGACGGGCCCTGCT
>CAYQMY010000088.1:0-8882 GCA_964418735.1 uncultured Oscillospiraceae bacterium
GGGTATCGCGGCGTAAGCCGCGTATCTAGGGGGTATTGGATACCCCCTAGAAGCTATGCTTCTATGTCGTGTTCCTTGTTAAGCTTAGAATCGCGGATAAGCTTTCTCGGGCACTTCTGGGCGCACAGGCCGCAGGAGGTGCACTTGGAATAGTCGATAACCGCGAGGTTGTCTACGACGTGTATAGCGTCTGACGGGCAGGCCTTTTCGCAGATCTTACAGCCCATGCAACCGATGTTGCAGAACTTGCGGAGCATCGCGCCCTTGTCCTTAGAGGAGCAGGCAACGGTGATATCCGCTCTATAGGGAACATTGACGATAATGTTTTTGGGACAAGCCGCCGCGCAGGCCATGCATCCGACGCACTTTTCGTGGTCAACGTGCGCAAGACCATCCGTAACGCTTATCGCTCCAAAGGGGCATACCGCGACGCAGGAGCCGAGACCTATACAGGCGTAACCGCATTCGTTAGGGCCGCCGCCCGGCATACGGGAGGCTGCGAGGCAATCCTTTATTCCCAGATACTCATACTTCTTTGTGACGTTAGGGCCGCCTGAGCAGAGGACAACAGCAACGCTTCTTTCAATGTCGCCGGCGTCGACTCCCATTATCTCAGAGATCTTCTTGGCGCACTCTGCACCTCCGGCGGCGCACTTGTTGAGCGGAGCCCTGCCCTCAACGATGGCAGTTGCGTAGCCTGAGCAGCCGGGAAAGCCGCAGCCGCCGCAGTTTGCGCCGGGTAGCACACTTGCAATCTCTTCCTGCCTTGGGTCTACTTCAACCGCGAAAACCTTTGATGCATAAGCAAGGACAAGACCGAACACAGCACCCAAAATTCCGAGCACCAATACCGCATATAAAATATTCATATTCTCATCCCCCTACCAAATCTTGAGCCCGGAAAAGCCCATGAACGCAAGGGCGATAAGACCGGCGGTTACCAGCGCGATCGGGAATCCCTCAAATGACTTGGGACAATCAGCAAACTCGAGTCTTTCACGAACGCTTGCAAACAGCACGATGGCAATGGTAAAGCCGATTCCGCCTGTTATGCCGTATATGACGCTCTCAAGGAAGTTGTAGCCATACTGTGTGTTCAAAAGCGCAACGCCGAGCACGGCGCAGTTTGTTGTAATAAGAGGGAGGAAGATACCGAGCGCCTGATACAGTGAGGGCACAGCCTTCTGGAGAAACATTTCGACAAACTGAACAAGGGATGCGATGACGAGGATATAGACGACAGTCTGCATGTATTCAAGCTTAAGGGGAACGAGCAACCACTGGTTTGCTGCCCAGCAGAATATCGACGCAAGTCCCATAACGAATATGACCGCGAGTCCCATGCCGAGAGCTGTGTCGGTTTTCTTGGAAACACCGAGGAAGGGACATATTCCGAGGAACTTGACTAATATAAAGTTGTCAACCAGAATAGCTCCGAGGGATATAGACAAAATACCTGTTAAGCTCATTTTGCCACCTCCTCATTCTTATTATTTTTTGAGGCGGAGCGGTTCATAAAGTACTGAACCAGCGCGATGAGACAGCCGAGTGTAAGGAAACCTCCAAAGGGGAGAACCAGCATGAGCGCAGGATAGCCTTCGGGTATAATGCGAATGCCGAGTCCTCCGTTGAGAATTCCGCCACCGAAGGTGCCGCTGCCCAGCAGCTCACGAATTACGCATATGACTATCAAAACAACGGTGTATCCGATGCCCTGCATGATGCCGTCGACTGCCGACGCCGCAATTGTATTTTTTGAAGCAAAAGCCTCGGCACGGCCAAGGATTATGCAGTTGACGACGATTAGCGGAATAAATACGCCGAGCGAATTGACAAGTGCCGGAACAAAGGCCTGTATCAGCAGGTCAACCATTGTAACAAAGCCCGCGATAACCACGATAAAGGCGGCTATACGGATTTTTTGAGGGATAATCTTGCGAAGAGCGGCTATAACTATGTTTGAGAATGTAAGAATCACAAGAACAGATATTCCCATTCCGATGCCGTTGAAAAGTGTTGTAGTTATGGCGAGGGTCGAGCACATTCCAAGCATCTGAACCAATACGGGGTTTTGCGTTATCAGGCCTTCTTTAAATTGTTTTTTAATATTCATCACCCGCACCTCCTAACCTAAAGCCTTGGCGGCCTCAAGCGCTGAGTTTACGCCCTTTGTGACCGCGCGTGATGTGATTGTAGCACCTGTGAGGGTGTCGATATTTCCGCCGTCCTTTGTTACGGCGAGGGTACCTATCTTATCGATATACTGATTGCGGAAGCTGTCCTTGTTGGCGTTCGTGCCAAGGCCTGAGGTTTCGGTCATGCTGACAATCGAAACACCGGTAACCTTGCCGTTTTCTCCTATTCCGACGACCATGTTAATGGCGCCGCCGAAACCAGCGGGGGCAACCTCGACAACATGTCCGATTACCTTTTCGCCGTCCTTGGCGGCGTAAACTGCCTTTACTATTGTATCGGTGCCGGAGTAGGCGAGCTTTTCAAAGGACTTCGCGCTTGGGGAAACGGACTGCATGGCTGTCGCGGTTTTCTGCACCTTGATTTCCGCTATACGATCTTTGGTTACAAAGTTTACCGTTCCGAGAAGTGCGGCAACTACCGCGGTAATTGCAAAAAGGACAAATGTAAGCCTTGCAAAATACTTCATTCCCATTATTGCGCGCCCCCTTTCGAGAGCTTCTTGACTCCGAAGCGTCTGGGGAGCGTGGACTTTTCTATAAGCCAAACTGTGGTGTTCATAATCAGGATTGAGAAGGAAACGCTTTCAGGATAGGTGCCGAAGTAGCGGATGAAGACCGTCAGCAGACCGCAGCCTAAGCCAAAAATTATCTGACCCCATTTTGTGGAGGGAGAGGTGGAGTAATCGGTCGCCATAAATATCGCGCCGAGCATAAGGCCGCCTCCGAAAAGGTTGTAAAGCATCCAGGTGAGCCTTGAGACATCGCCCTTGGGGAAGACAAACGTTAAAACTGCGACGGTCAGAATATAGGCGAGAGGAATTCTCAGGCTTAGAACCTTGCGGATAACGAGGTATATGCCGCCAAGGATAAGCACAAGCGCTGAAATCTCACCGAGCGAGCCGCCTATCTGTCCTATAAAAGTCTGCCAGACAGTGACGTCGGGCAGCTTGCCCATATGTATGGCGGCCATCGGAGTAGCCGCTGTTATTGCGTCAGCGTTATTGAAAGCGTTGAAGAAATTGGAGTAGCCGAGCGGAGCTGCCCAGGTGGTCATAAGCACGGGCCAGGAAAAAAGGAAGGCCCTTGCCGCAAGCGCGGGATTAAGGAAATTCTTGCCGATTCCGCCGTAGAGCTGCTTTACAATAACTATCGCAAAGAAAGCGCCGACGACGGGGATGAAATAGGGAACGCCGGAGGGGAGACAGAACGCCAAAAGCATTCCTGTTACAACCGCTGATAGGTCCTTATGAGCTGCGGGCTTCTTGAGAAGCTTTCTGTAGCCCCACTCAAAGAATACGCAGGCGGCCACGGAGACCAGAGTGACGACCAGGGCTCTGAGCCCGAAAATAAAGATGGATACTAGAAGCGCTGGCGTCAAAGCAATGATAACGTCAAGCATTATGCTGCGCGTATCCTCGCCGGACCTGATGTGAGGCGAGGACGATACTATAAATTTGTTTTCGCTGCTCATTTGTTCTCTGCCTCCTTTGCGGCTTTTTCGGCAGCCTGCTTTCTGGCCTTTTCAGCGTTTAGCTTGGCCTTGGCCGTCCTGAAGGACTGTGTAAGGTGAAGCCTTCCGGGGCAGATATATGTACAAGCGCCGCACTCGATGCAGTCCATGACATGAAGCTTGTCGAGGGACTCAAGGTCGCTTATGCGCTCATACATGTGCATATACATAGGAACAAGACGCATCGGACAAACCTCGGCGCATTTTCCGCAGCGGATGCAGGTCGGATTTTCTACATTTCTGTCCTCTTTGCCCGAAAAAGCGAGAAGCGCGTTGGTGCCCTTAATTACGGGAGCAGATAGGTCGAACTGAGCGTTGCCCATCATCGGCCCGCCCATCAAAACCTTTTTGGGCTGCGTTTTGAAACCGCCTGCGGCTTCAAATACATTCTCAATCGGAGTTCCAACACGACAGATAAAGTTGCCGGGAGCGGAAACACAGTCACCGGCGACGGTGACGACACGCTCTATCGCAGGCATGCCATCGTAGACCGCGCGGTAGACCGAATAGGCGGTGAAAAGGTTAAAGACAACGCACTTTACGTCTGCCGGCAGGCCGCCGGGAGGCACTTCAAGTCCGGTTATCGACTGAACCAGCTGCTTTTCTGCGCCCTGAGGATAGCGTGTTTTCAGGGGCACGATCTTGATATCGTTTCCGCATTTTTCGCCCAGAAGGGCGATTGCGTCGGGCTTGTTCTTCTCAATGCCGACATATGCGAGAGACTTACCGAATATCTTTCTGAGAATGCGTATTCCCTCAATGACCTCATCGGCGTGCTCAAGCATTGTGCGGTGGTCGGAAGTGATAAAGGGCTCGCACTCGGCGGCATTGATAATAACCGTGTCAACCTTGTTAAGGCTTGAGGTTATTTTGAAGGCGGTAGGGAAGGTGGCTCCTCCCATGCCGACGATTCCAGCCTCACGTATAATGCGGATAAGCTCCTCGGGGCTGTCCGGGGATTCCTTGCGCGGTACTATGCTTTCATCCAAAGTATCGAGACTGTCGTTTTCAATAACGACTGACATGATTTTGCTTCCGTTCGGGTGCAGCCTCGGTTCGACGGCAATTACCTTGCCGGAAACAGAAGCATGGATAGGAGCGGAAACAGGAGCCTCCGAATCGCCGATCTTCTGCCCCATTTTAACGGTATCGCCGACCTTTACTGTCGGAGTGCAGGGTGCACCTATGTGCAGAGACATAGGAATAACTACCTGGGACGGAGGAGCAAGCGGACTGCTCGAAACGCCTGCGGTAGCAGACTTCTCGTCGTGCGGGTGTATACCTCCCCAAAATGGAATAGACAACAAATTCACCTCTTAAACTATTACTGTTTTTTTGCTGATTAGAAATGACATTCACATTATTCTAACTCATTATCACCCCATTGTATATAGATGGATTAGACAATTACCGCGAAAAATAATGACAAAATAGATAAAAGATACCGCAGAAAGACCAGTTTTTGCTACAGAAATTGCTGCACTAAGTACAAGAAATTGCGGAGTTTTTTTATAATATCATGGGTATTGCCGAACCTGCTGAATTATGCCGAAAAAAGGACAAATAAGCTAGTCGGTATATAGATATCGATAAAAAAAGAGCATATATGTATAATAATATAATTGAATTGTGCATTCTTGTATATTTTTTGTCAATTTTGTAGTTTTGTTACGTTAAGCAACTGGTGGTATAATCTGCAGACGTAATTTGTTAAAGTGATACTGTTAAATACAAGACGTTTTTGTGTTTTAATTTGCGATTGCCTAAGCTGCTATTTAAAAAACGCTATTCCTTTTTTAAAGAAAATATGGTACTATAAGAGATATATTTTTAGCCAATCCAGTTTGAGAAAGGAAACTATACATGTCCATAAAAATTACTGCCGACAGCACCTGTGACCTTTCGCCGGAGCTGATCGAAAAGTATGATATAACAATAACGCCGCTGAGAATAGTAAGGGGCGATGAATCCCTGAAGGACGGCGTGGAAATAATGCCGGAGGACATTTTTGCCTATGTGGAGAGCGGGGCCGGAATATGCAAAACCGCGGCCGTTAATATAGAGGAGTACAGGCAGTGCTTTTCCGAAGCACTTAAAGACCACGAGGCCATTGTTCATTTTACTATTAGCAGCGATATGTCGGCCTGCTTCCAGAATGCCCGCATAGCCGCAGAGGAGTTTTCAAACATATATGTCGTTGATTCGCGCAATCTTTCGACGGGAATCGGGCATCTGGTTATAGACGCTGCCATAATGGCTTCAGAGGGATTGTCCGCGCAGGAGATATACGACACTGTCACAGCGGACAGGGATAAGCTGGAGGTCAGCTTTGTCATAAACACCCTGAAGTATCTTTATAAGGGCGGACGCTGCTCGGCTGTAGCGGCGCTCGGCGCGAACCTGCTTCAGCTCAAACCCTGCATTGAGGTCAAGGACGGAAAGATGGACGTCGGCAGAAAGTATCGGGGTTCATTTGAAAAATGTATAATGCAGTATGTCGATGAAAGACTAGAGGGTAGGGAAGACCTCAACTACAAGCGTATTTTTATTACATGCACCGGCGATGTCGACGCAGAGCTTCTGAAGTCGGTTAAAAGCAGGGTTAGGGAGCTTGGCCCGTTTGAGGAGATTATCCATACCAAAGCGGGGGGGACAATCTCAAACCATTGCGGCCCAAATTGCCTCGGTCTGCTGTATTACAGAAAATAACTATCTATACCACTATATAGTGAAAGGAACGGTAATTAATATGCCAACCGTTATCATAATCGGCAAGGGTCCTGCCGGAGTATCCTGCGCGCTTTACACAGTCCGCGCAGGCATAGAGACAATCATAATCGGAAACGGCCATGGCGCTCTCGGCAAGGCTGAAAAAATTGAAAACTACTACGGCTTTCAGGCACCACTCTCGGGCGAAGAGCTGGCCGGCTCTGGTGTAGACCAGGCCAAAAGGCTCGGTGTAAAGTTCATTGAGGAGGAAGTTGTAGGGATTGGCTATGACGGACTGTTTTCAGTCAGAACCGATAAGGGCGAGTATAGGGCGGACAGCGTTGTGATTGCAACGGGCTCACCCAGAAAAACTGTCAATATCAAGGGCGTTCAGGAGTTCGAGGGACGAGGCGTAAGCTATTGCGCGGTCTGCGATGCGTTCTTCTACCGCGGAAGGAACGTTTGCGTTCTCGGCAGCGGCGAATACGCGGTGAACGAAGCCAATGAGCTGCTGCACGTTGCGGGCAAGGTCTCAATTCTTACAAACGGAAGCGAGCTTAAGGGAGAAGCACCCGAGGGCGCTGAAATAATAACAAAGCCGGTTGCGGAGCTTAAGGGCAGCGACAGGCTTGAGAGCGTACTGTTTTCCGACGGAACCGAAATTCCTGCCGAAGGCGTGTTTATAGCTTACGGAACGGCGGGAAGCGCCGATCTTGCCAAAAAGCTCGGCGTCTTTACGGAGGGCAATAAGATTATTGTTTCCGATAACATGTCGACCAACGTGCCGGGACTCTTTGCCGCGGGCGACTGCACGGGCGGTATGCTTCAGGTGGCAAAGGCGGTTTACGAGGGGGCGCTTGCCGGCACTGAAGCGGTTAAGTTCCTTCGCAGTGGAAAATAGATAAAGCTTCTAGGGGGAATCCAATTCCCCCTAGATAAGCGCTGATTAAGTGTGTTTTGCCTTAGAAGCTTGCGAAAGGAATGTTCACAAATATGCCAAATTCCGAAGTGACCTCACTTCTAGAGCGCTATTTTCCGGCCTGGGAGCATCTGTCCGCTGACGAAAGGGCGGCTCTTCTTTCAAACACCATGGAGGCGACCTATAAAAAGGGTACCTGCGTGCACGGAGCTGAGCGGGAATGTATCGGCGTCCTTCTGATAAAATCGGGAACGCTGAGAACCTACCTCCTTTCCGAGGAGGGAAGAGAAATCACGCTTTTCCGGCTTGGAAGCGGCGACTTGTGCATACTCTCGGCTTCCTGCGTGATGGAAGCCATAACCTTCGACGTTCAGGTCGATGCGGAAGAGGATACCGAAACGCTGCTTATTAATGCAAGATTTTTTTCGCGTCTTATGGAAAGCAACATCCATGCCGAGTGCGCGGCCTACAGGATAGCCGTAGACAGGTTCTCCGACGTTATGTGGGCGATGCAGCAGATACTTTTCATGAGCATGGATAAACGCCTCGCGGTCTTTCTTTCCGACGAGCTTATAAATTCGGGGGGCGGAACGATAATGCTGACCCATGAGCAGATAGCGAGGTACATAGGCAGCGCTCGCGAGGTGGTTACAAGAATGCTTAAGTACTTTGCGTCCGAGGGCATAGTTGAGCTTTCAAGGGGCGGGATCAAGGTTATTGATAAAAATAAGCTTAAAAGTCTTATAAAATGATTTCGACAAGCTTCTAGAGGGAATCCAATTCCCCCTAGATACGCGGCTAAAGCCGCGATACCCCCGGTCGCGCACGATTTGCGCGGGCTGAGGAATTTTTCCGAGAAGTGAATTCCCGGAAAAATAGATTTAAATTTCCCAGCGAGGGAGTTTTTTGACAGGCTTATACTGTTATCGCATTAGGGTATAACAGTATAAATCCGGATACCGGCGGACTTCTGGTTTTTGTCCGCCGGTATCCGGATATATATTGACTTATGCTTTATGCTTCGAGCAATTTGAGAATTTCCGCCTTCGGTCTTGCGCCGACCATGGTTGAAATCACCTTTCCGTCCTTTAAGACCGCAAGGGTGGGGATGCTCATAACTCTAAAAGCCGAGGCGAGCTCAGGCTGTTCGTCCACGTTGACCTTGCCGATTTTAGCGGTGGGAGTCTCGTTCGCTATCTCCTCGACCATGGGAGCTATCATGCGGCAGGGTCCGCACCACTCGGCCCAGAAATCAAGAAGAACAGGCTTGTCGGACTTCATAACCTCTGTTTCAAAGTTATCCTTAGTTATTGTTATAACACTCATGTTGTTTACTCCTTTTTGTATTTTTTTTAAGGTTTATCTTTATGGTTCTTATTATACACCATATTACCATATTTTCTGTGACAAAATCACATAATTTATTGTTTTACGGATATTTCTACTTTTAGGCCTAGGTAAGCACTGATTTAATCGAGTCGGATGGATGAGCGAGAGAAATTTCTGTCAGTTTGTCCAAAAAACGCAGGCAATACTTTGTGTATTAACG
>CAYQMY010000089.1:0-8871 GCA_964418735.1 uncultured Oscillospiraceae bacterium
GGATTAATCAGTGGTTACCTAGGGGGCATGGATGCCCCCTGGAAGCTTGTCTCAAACCGCCGCAGCAGATCAATAGCGTTTAATGTTTGGACTTTCAATACTGTAAATATCGCCTCGCCTGTTTTCCAGCGAAGGTATCTGAGAGCGGACGCTTTTTACATAATCGAGGTCAATCTCTGCGGTAAAGCAGCAGGGACGGTCATTGGCGCGCGCTATTACCTCGCCCCAGGGATCGATTACCATAGACTTGCCGTAGCTGTCCATCTTAGGCTTTCGGCCGATTTGATCGGAGGCGACAATATAGCAGCCGTTTTCGATGGCTCGCGCCCTGAGAAGCGGCTCCCAGTGGTCCTTGCCTGTCGGCAGAGAGAAGCAGGAGGGAACGAATATTACCTCGGCTCCATTAAGTGCCAGCAGCCTGAAAAGCTCGGGAAAGCGCACGTCGTAGCAGATTGCAAGACCGATAGTGCCGAGCTCGGTTTCCGCAAGCACAATGTCGTTGCCTGCCGAGGTGGTGGCGGATTCTCTGAATCCCAGTCCGTTTTTTATTCCGATGTCGAACATATGCAGCTTGCTGTACTTGCAGACTATTTTCCCCTGAGGGTCGACAAGCATTGTCGTGTTCAGCGGGCAGGAGCTCTCGCTTTGCTCTGTTATACTGCCGGTCTGAATCCATATCCCGTGCTCCCTTGCGAGGGAGCAGAGCATGTGCGAGGTAGGGCCGGGGATGGTCTCGGCGTGCTCGGCGTAATTGGGCCCGATATAGTTCATAAGCTCGGGGAATGCGGCTATACTCGCGCCCATAGACTTAGCTTCCGCTACTGCTTCGGATATGTATTTTTGGTTTTTCTCGATATCGCTGCCCGTATTCATCTGAATTACGGCCGCTTTGTATTTTCTCATTTTGTACCTGCTTTCATGGTTCGCTCAAGCTACGATAATGGCTACAAGTATTCCGATTATGCCGCCCGCAACAACCTGAGTTGGGCTGTGTCCGACAAATTCCTTAAGCTTTTCATCGCTCGAGAGGGCATCGTCGGCCATTGCGTTTAAAAAGTCGGTCATTTTGTTCAGAAGCACCGACTGCCTTCCAGTCTCCCTTCTCACGCCCATCGCGTCATGCATGACGATTACCGCAAGAATTGAGGTAATCGCAAATTGGAAGGAGGAAAGCCCGTATACAATGCCGCTGGAGGTGGCGAGAGCCGTTACCGTCGCGGAGTGGCCGCTTGGCATCCCACCGTCGCCGAAAAGGCGGGAGAGCTCAAATTTTTTGTTGATGGCGGTGCATATAGCCGCCTTGATAATTTGTGCGGTGATCCACGCCAGCAGGCCGCTGACAAGAAGTTTATTATTTAATAATTGGTCGAAAACATTCATTTAAGCTAACCTTTCGGACTATTTTTCGGCCCGCCGTCGGAAGGCCTGCGCCGTCCGAGACGGCAAAAGGCATAAAAAACAACACTATAATAATACCATTTAGGGCAGGAAAGTCAACCGTATTTTATCCTTCGAACCCTGTGAAATTACCTTGCTTCACAAATCAATTAAATGAAATAATAAAATAAAATATAACATTGCACTTTAAATCGCTAAAATAAATTACAGTTTATTATTAAAATATTGATATTTACCAGAAAATAATTTATTATATGTATGTTAAATTTACCATATAGTATTTTCCTATGACGGTTTGAGAGGCCTTTATGAAGAAAAACCCGGTACTGCTTACTATCGTTTTCTTGCTGCTCATAAAAGGTTCCGCGTTTGCCAAGCCCTTGGAAATAAGGAGCGGGGTTTACCGCAGCGATGAGATAGGCATTGAATTTAATATTCCCGGCGGCTGGAAGGAAAGCGACTTCGGTATTAACGGTGCGGATAAGGTTAAATGCTATATCCATACCTCGAAAAATCCCGCAATGATTATTTTTTGCTGCCGGGATATCTGGAAGGATATAAGTCCGCTTCAGAAAGCGCGGTACACCCGTTCTAATGTCAGTCTGGACATCTTGAGCATGAGGCAAATCCATCACATACTTAAACCGTTTAACCTCAAAATCGGAGAGCTCGAGAGAGTGAGCTGGGGTGGATATACATACTTAAGGACTTCGGTCGAGGAAGGAGCAGGAGAGTCGTTTGTCAGTGCCGATGCTGTGTTTACTGTAAAAAACGGCTACTGCTATCTTTTTGTTTATTCGGAGCTTGCGGCTGAGCGCCGATATTACTCAGATTTTGTAAAGCTTCTTGACTCTGCGGATTACTTTCGCGCCAACTGCGTTTCCGCAGGAATGGGGTTTATTTTAAGCTTTGTTATTTCGCTTTTCACCGCGCTGTTGCCAGCTGTTATCTACAGGGCGGCAATTCTGAAAGGAAGGCCTCTCGACAGAGGACGGGCAAAGAGGGCCGCGGTAATTCTCACAGTTCTTCCGGGGGCTGTGGTGTCCGCAGTGCTGTTCCTCCATTTTGAAAATATAGTCTCAATTTTTGTGTTCGGATTATGTGCGGCTTTCAATTACTCAATGCTCGCAGGTGGAGCGAAAGCAAACGTTATAAGCTACAGCATTGAAAGGGTTACCTGCGCTTCCGACTCTTGCAATCACAATGAGGAAAAAGAGGGATAAACCCTGCCCCAAAATTACCGATATAATAGTATATAAAGCTTACCGCGAACAACAGGAGGATACATGAAAGAATACTTTACGATAGGCGATATGGCGATTTACAGCGGACTGTCCGCAAAAAAGCTCAGATATTACGATGAAATTGGCATCCTCTCACCTAAGCATAAGGACCCTAAAAGCGGTTATCGATATTATTCCTTTAGCGAGTTTGAGAAATCTATATTACTAAAAACCATGAGAGATCAGAATTTTTCGCTCGAACGTATTAAAAAGGAATTTGCGACAATGACCGCAGAGCGCTATCTTGAGCTTCTGAAAATCCGAAATGAGGAAATTGAAGTCAGAATACAGCGACTTCAGCAGATGAAACGTTTCCTCGGCGCGAGGATAAATGAGCTTGGCGTGGTTACGGCTATGCCAATGGACAGGTGCTTTATAGTTCCGCTTCCGTCTTTTAAGGGTGTCATCTATCCTATAAAAAACCAGAGCAGGGAGGGCATGCGCCAGCTGGTTAAGGAAATAGAGAAGGAACAAAACGACGGAGCCAATATATTGCTTATTTTGAGGATGGTTTTAAAGGAGACTATTGAGGCGGGCAGACCAAACGATTATTCATATCTGTTTGTCATTCTGGCCGATTTCACAGGATATGAGGACAGGATCGTGACTCTTCCCGACCAGCAGTATGCCGTCTGCCATTGTCCTGAACCAAAGCTGAAATCGCTTAAATGCTGGCAAAAGCTCCTTGCATTTATTAAGGAGTCAAATTACGAAATATGCGGAGACGGGATTAAAAAGATAGTAATTGATCAGGGCTTGATTGCCGGAGACAGCGATTATATTGCAATGCTGGGCATTCCCGTAAGGAAGAAAGATACCGAGCAGCAATAATGCTCATAATAAAATAAACTGAGGGGCTGTAGCAATTTCGTTTTGCTACAGCCCCTCAGTCTGTCAAAAAATTCCCTCGCAGGGAAATAGAAATCTATTTTTCTGGGAATTCACTTCTCGGAAAAATTCCACAGCCCGCGCAAATCGTGCGCGACCGGGGGTATCGCGGCTTTAGCCGCGTATCTAGGGGGAATTGGATTCCCCCTAGAAGCTTGATACCTATCTTATGTTATTTCGCTCGGCGCACATTACTTTGTTATACCGATAATTATAAATTCTTCTCCTTCTGCCGTAGCGAAGCCGACAAAAAGAGTTATACTGCCCTTTGTGTAGTATGAGCCGCGCAGCTCGCTGTCGCCGCTGTAGGCGTAGGAGTAGGTGAAGCCCCACTTCCGAATTAGCGCATAATAGTCCGACATTGCGTCCGAAGTGACCGCGAGGGCGTCGGCTTTTTTGTAGTAGTATGCCGTTGAGCTATCACTGGGAGTATACTGATAAAAGCTCTCTATCCCGAAGTAGGCTCCGAAATCGGGCACGGAGGAAGAGAAGCTGCAGCCGGTTTCTACCTTCGGGTATCTGTTGTCGTATATGCCCACGGCGATGCACTCCTCGCCGTCTATAACCTTAGTGCCGACAAAAAGGGTGTAATAGCCCTTTTCGTAAATTGAGCCCAAGGTGCTTTCCGCCGCTTCGGTATAGGCGTCTATACAGCTGAAGCCCCAATTGACAAGCAGGCGGCAGTATGCCGAAAGCGGTCGTTTAGCCTTGGCGGAGGCCGCGCTCATGCTGTAATAATACATTGTGCCTTCGCTTGTCGAGGAGCTGCGCAGGGTAATACCGAAGCATTTGCCGAAGTCGGGTATCTCGGCAAAGGAGGAATATGCAGGCTCGGAAGCTGGGGCAGTCAGATTATATATCATTAGTGAAATTAAATTCGCCCCAGAGTTTTCAATAATACGAACCTCGGTCAGGTCTTTAACATAATAATACTCGTTAACAGAATCCTTTTGTAAATATTGAGAAAGAGTAAAACCCCACTTCTTCAGCAGATTGCCGTAAGTGACCTCTGTGTCTGTATCTTCAGTGTTAAAATCGCTTTTGGAATACTCGTAAACAAAATAATCCTCTTTTGTGGCAGTGCTTTTTGCACTCACGCCGTAGAATGCGCCCAAATCAGGTACGGCTTTGTTTTCAGCATATCCTACTTCGACTGCGGGGTATGTCTTTACAGCTGCTTCCGATACAGTGATGTCTATGACAATATACTTCGTTCCGGTTGAGCCGGTTGAACGGACAACCTTAACGCTTACCCCGTCCTTTTCGTATTTGTTGTCAGTGGAGCTGAAGCTCGTTCTGGAAAAGCCGTGCTTCTCAAGCAGGGCCGAATAATCAGATACAGCCGACTGCGGCAAAAGGGCTTCCTTGTAATAATAGTAGCGGCGGTTTTCGGCCTTCTCAATTATGTCGCTGTCGCGAACTCCGAAGTAGTTGCCGAAGCTCGGCACGGCGGAGCTGAAGGAAAAAGGTGTCTGCTTTCCTGTGGTCGCGTTGTCGGAGAGAGGCGTATAGGAGGCACGGGAAAGGCCGTTTATGTATTTTGCCGGAACCGAGAAGTTTATGTAGCTGTCACCCTCAAGCCCCGCGGTTGTGACGCCTATTACGCTGCCGTACTTGTCGAGCAGCGCGCCGCCGCTGCTGCCGTGTGTGACAGGGGCGTCACTCTGAATGTAATCGTGCCCGTAAAGAGTCCTTTTGAGATACGAAACCATGCCCTTCGACATAGTATTTTCAAGCCCCTCGGGACTGCCTATGGCGTAGACCTGCGAGCCGACCTTGAGGGTGTCCGAATAGCTCAGCTCGACTGTCGGGAAGCCCTCGCCCTCGACCTTTATCAGAGCAAGATCCTTTTCCGTGTCGTAATCATATACGCCGAGTACCTTGTGCTCTTTGCCGTCCGACGTTCTGATAAAGGCTGACTTAGCGCCCTCAATAACATGGAAGTTCGTCACCGCCACACCGTGGCTTTCGATGAAGAAGCCGCTGCCCGTGGAATAGCCGGAACCGGAATCATAGTGCACCTCGATAAAAAAGATGGCGGGGGAGCACTTTTCGTAAACATCCTCGGCACTTAGCTCAATAGACGAGAGCAGGGAGTTAAGGCCGGCAGATTTTACGGCCTCCAGCGTCACCGCTCCGTTTGCGCTGAGCTCAGACAGAAGCGTCGCATTCGAGCCCTTGAGCCTTCTTGATAGGGCTCCGTGGGAAATAACGGCGGTGTCGCCTCTTGTGAAGCTGGTTTTTGCGTTATATGTACCGTCGGTAAGACCTATGGTATCCGAAAGCGTCCACGCGGAATCCCACTGGAAGTCCGTACCCGAAGTATAGCCGAGAGCTCGTAGTACAAAGGTCAAATACTGGCTCGTTGTGACATTTTCATAGCTTCCGAAGCTGCCGTCCCCGTTGCCTTGCGTAAGTCCTCTTTGGTAGGCGTAGCCGACATAGGGCAAGGCCCAGTCTTCAACATCGTAAAAGGGGGTCTCCCAGCTTCCGGCATTCGCCTCGTTTTCCTTACCAAGGAGACGTACGAGCATGACAATCGCCTCGGCTCTTGTAGGAGTGCGGTCAAGCTCAAATATCGGAGAGCCGTCGGAATTCGTGCCGGTTCCTTTAAAAAGGCCGAGCTTAAACAGAGCCTCCGCCGAGTTGTAGGCCGTATTGCTGTAGGCGATTGCTGCCGGCATAAAGGAAAACAGGATTACAAGAATAAGCAGAAACGATACGATACGTTTTTTCATTAACCCAAAGCCCCCAACGATTATTATATATTTAATATACAACAAAAAAATTGGGAGGTCAATGAAATTAGCGTGCGATTTAAAGTTATTGGAGATAATAATTAAAGCCTAATCCCAGCGCTTCTCCGACAATGACCTTCTTTGAACCGATAAGCTCAGCTTTTTCAATCAGCGGCAGCTCGTCAAAGAAAGCCTCCAGGCATTCCGGGCATATCAGAACCTCATCCCAAGAGCCGCGTACGCGTTTTGTAAAGGTGTACATTTCTCCGTATTCGTAGCATTCGCAGCCGCACTCGAAGCAGAGCAGACTGCGTGCGTTCATGGGGTCCGGATCAAAGTTTCCGTTTCTTTTCATGGACGGTCACCCCACAGCGGAATACTTATATTACGCCTACCGTTTTTCATTTCCTTATTTATATATCCCCTGCGGCAAAGGGCGGAGAGGCTGCGGCCCACGCTTCTAAGAGTGATGTCATAAAGACGCGCAAGCTCCTCGTCTGAAACCGAGGAGCTTCTTTTTCCCCGGTTGCACCTGCTGACAAGCTCTGTGTATATAAGCCTTGTAAGCGCGCTGAGCGAGCTGTCGTATCTTGCGTCAGACCGAAGCCGTCTCTCCCTCGCGCTATACTTGACCAAGCCTTTAAGCTCGTCACAAAGCCTGTCAAACATATCGACGGTAATCTCGTCAGAGGAAAGAAAGCCGTAACGGGCAAGCAGTTCCTTGACCGCATGCGTTGAGACGCCCCTTGCCGCAGCGAGAGCATAAAAATATGTAACCTGTTCGCCCGTGACCCTCTCAGATACCGCGAGTCCGCAAAGCACAGGATTTCCGGATGTCAATGCGCTCAAAGTCTTATCCCCGCTTTCTTTAGTTATTTTAGCCTCTTCTGGGCATACCGCCCCGAGTCCGTTTATGATTTTTCAGCCGTTATTTTGCCAATGCCGGAACGCATTACCGGCCCGAGCCCGAGCTGCCTTCTCCAACGGCCTATTTTCTGGCGTGAAACATTAAGAGCTAGGGAAATCTCAATATCGTTTTGTCCCGCGCCATACATTTTTTTTGCTGTCACCGTGTCAAAGGAGGGAGGCTTTTTCGCTCTCTCCGCCCGCCTTGGCGGATGCGTCCTGCGTCCAAGGCAGTTTATGCATTTTGGGTACTTGCACTCAAGACATTGCTTGATTTGATCAGCTGTGTCATCCTCGAAAAACATCTGCGTCTGCCTCCTCAAATATTAAGTACTTTTTATTGGACAATTAACTGTTTATTATCATATTTACAGAGAAATCATTATCTGCTGTTGCCAAGCAGTCATGTTTACCGAATTCACAAAAATATTAATTGACTTAGCTTTAATGATGTGATATCTTATAATCTAGAAGGAAAACGTTTACCATAGTAAACACTGATGCAATTATAAGGTGCTTTTAGTAAACAGTCAATAGCGATATTGTGAATTCAGTAAACATTTACGTATTGCATAAAAAAGGAGGCTAAATATGTGTTTTATGACAAATTCGTATCTATATGCAAAAATAAGGGGGTGAGTCCTTCAAAAGCTGCGGCGGATGTCGGACTTAACAGGAGCTCGGTTGTCAAATGGAAGAACGGCGCGACCCCGCAAACGTCCACAATAAAAAAGCTTTCTGAGTATTTTGGGGTAGACATAATGGAGTTTCTCGGTGACGGCAGCGCGCAGTACGACAGCGAGATCGCCGCTGCCTACGCGGAGGGCTGGGAGGCCGCGCGCTCTACCTATCAGCTTAAGGACTGCGAATTTACCTATGCTCTGCAAAACGAGGCGAAGGACCTCACCGACGAGGACAAGGAGCTTCTTATCTCGATGGCAAAGCGGCTGCGAGAGGCGAGAAAGGCAAGGGATTCCGATTGAATGAGCGTCTCGTTGACATTTACAGAGAGCTTTATGAACAGGGGGTAACAGTCTTTGACGAGTCCGTTCCCTTTTCATGCGGAGCCAAGGCGGCCGTAGTTGAAGCCGACGGGGCTTACGGCATATTTGTCGACGCGTCGAGGCTCAGCGATACAGCTGAGGAGGCCTGCGTAGTGGCTCACGAGGCGGGGCACATTATGACGGGCTCTATGCACAGGCTCTCAAGTCCCTTTGAGCTTATTGGCAGGCATGAGTACCGTGCTGAAAAATGGGCAATAAAAAAGCTCGTCCCTCGGGACGAGCTTGACAAGGCCTTGAAGCGCGGCTGCGTGGAGCTGTGGGAAATAGCGGAGCATTTCAACGTTACCCCGCAGTTTATGGCAAAGGCGATAAGCTACTACAGGCGCGTCGGCTGAACTTCCTGTGAAAAACGCAAAGCGGGCGCACCCTAAAGGGGTACGCCCGTTAAATCATGCAATATACCGCTTAGGCAAATTACACTGCGCGGGTTACTTTGCCGCTGCGGAGACATCTGGTACAGACATGTACATGGCGGGGGGTTCCGTTAACAATTGCCTTAACTCTTTTGACATTCGGTTTCCACGGTCTGTTTGAGCGCCTGTGAGAGTGGCTTACCTGAATACCAAAGGCGACACTCTTATCGCAAAATTCGCA
>CAYQMY010000090.1:0-8864 GCA_964418735.1 uncultured Oscillospiraceae bacterium
AGGAGGCGACCGCCGAGGTTTTTGATGGAGAATGGTTTAAAACGGGCGACCTCGGAAGCATAGACGGGAAGGGCTTTTTAACCATCACCGGAAGAATCAAAAACCTGATTGTACTTAAAAACGGCAAGAAGATATCTCCCGAAAAGATAGAGGAGCTGATTTTGAAAATACCCCTCGTAAAGGACGTAATGGTCTATGGAGTGAACTCCGGAAGCTCTGCCGACGACGTAAAGCCGGCTGCTAGCATATACCCGGAGCCGGAGCTTGTGCAGGGAATGAGCTCCTATGAAATCCTTGAACAGCTTCAAAAGGAGATAAACAATATAAATTCCGCACTTCCTCCGTATCAGCAGATTCAAATGGTTAATATACGCGAGAAGGAGTTCGCCAAAACAGCCTCCAGGAAAATCAAAAGGTATGCTGTTTAAGAGGGCGCAATTATTTGAAGGGAGACTAACGAATGTTCGAAGTGATCCAGAAAATAATATACGAGGTAACAGGAAAGCAGGGCGTAACGCAGGACACAGACTTTATATTGGATTTGGAGCTCAATTCATTTGATATAATCAATATAATCTGCTGTTTCGAGGAATACTACAACATTACGATTCCCACTCGTGATGTTTGGAAGCTAAAGCTCGTAAGCGATGTTATCGATTATCTTGGCAAGAGAGGAATTGATAAGTGGACGCCTGTGATTTCTTAATATTCATTTATAAGGACAGGCCGGAACTCCGCGAAGAGAGATTATTAAGCTCTGCCGCTCTCTATTCCGGCATGGATGCGGATAGCTTTAAAAAAGAAGTATCCGAAACGGGAAAGCCGTATTTCCGCGCTCTGCCCGAGGTTCAGTTTTCAATAACGCACAGCGGAGGATACTGGGCCTGCGCCTTTGGAAACGCGCCTGTGGGTCTGGACATGGAAATGCACAGAAAATGCCGGATAGGGGATATCTCAAAACGCTTTTTCCACCCCTCCGAGCACAAGTATCTGGAGCTTCGCGGTAACGGAATAAAGGAATTCTTTGACCTATGGTGCGCCAAGGAAAGCTATGTGAAGTTTACCGGTGAGGGCTTGTCCGGCTTATCCGACTTTTCGGTTACCGACGGAACAATAAAAGCAGATTTGAGGCATATTAAGTTTTTGAACGATTTCAGTATGTGCCTGTGCTCTGAAAAGATAGGGAATATCGAGATTAAACAGTTATACTAAAGATGCGAAAATCCCGCAGGAGTGAAAATCCTGCGGGATTCAATTATTAATTAAAGCCCCTCGCAGGAGATATAAAATCATTTTTCCGGGAATTAATTTCTCGGAAAAATACCACTGCCCGCGCAAAACGTGCGCGACCGGGGGTATCGCGTCGTAAGACGCGTATCTAGGGGGAATTGGATTCCCCCTGGAAGCTTTTTTAACAGGGGATGTCTCCTACACCGTTAAGTATGAGCCTCGGACGGTAAGGGAAGTCCTTAACGGTTTCCCTTGAGGATACGCCTGAAAGAACGAGTATCGGATCAAGT
Organism: uncultured Oscillospiraceae bacterium; assembly: GCA_964418735.1. Classification (GTDB taxonomy): domain Bacteria; phylum Bacillota; class Clostridia; order Oscillospirales; family Oscillospiraceae; genus DUPK01. The sequence goes on from CAYQMY010000090.1 coordinate 1,521, forward strand.
CCGCTCTCGATTCCGGCAATTATGTCCGTGTCCATGCGGTCTCCTATCATTGCGGCCTCGCTGGAATGTACGTCGAGCATGTGAAGACCGGTGCGCATCATGAGCGGGTTTGGCTTTCCTACATAATAAGCGCACTTTCCGGTTGTGACCTCAATAGGAGCCACCAAAGCACGGCAGGCGGGGTATATGCCGTTTTCGGAAGGGCCGGTCAGGTCGGTGTTCGTGCCGATGAGCTTAGCTCCGTTATTGACATGGCACATAGCCCGTTTTATATCCCTGTAGCCGTAGTTCTCCGTCTCTCCGACTACAACATAGTCAGGATCTACGTCGTTTATTGTAATGCCCGCGTCGTGGAGCGCGTTGTAAAGCCCGGATTCGCCGATAACGAAGGCGCTGCATCCGGGATGCTGACGGCTAAGAAACTTTGCGGTTGCCAGTGCGCTGGTATAAAAGTGGCTCTCGTCTACATCCAGACCCATCCTGTAAAGCTTCAGCTGAAGCTCCTTCGGGGATTTTCCACTGGCATTTGTAAGAAACAAAAACTTCTTATTCTCTTTATAAAGCCATTCGACAAACTCCTTTACGCCCGGGAGCAGACGGTTTCCGTGATAGATTACGCCATCCATATCGCAGATAAAACCCTTTTTTGCTCTTAATGACTCCATATTATTCTCCTCAATGTTAATTGTAATATTTTACTCTATTATAATAAATTAACATCAAAATTACAATTACTATTATGTTAAATGTTTATAAAAAATGGACCTGTTTATTTGGCATAATAGACAATGGATAAGGATGCTCGCCGCTGTTCGACATTTTTCTCAAATATTGCGCTGGCTATGGACTTTAAGGGCTAAAGGCGTTATAATAGATAATAATTCCAGCTGTTATTTCGTTGTATATATTTAAGATATACATAAAAGTTGCGATAAACTAATATAGCGCTGTTTCCAGAAATACATAAAGCATTACCGGAGGTTTCTATGAAATTACTAAAAAGAATAACGGCTTTTTTTCTAAGCTTCATAATGATTATAAGCCTGCTTCCCCCGGCACAGGCCGCGGACGGGGAAGCGGTGCTTAAAACCTTAGGACACAGCGAAACAAATGTATATACGTTTACAAATACCACAACGCGCGAGGTGACGTTGACTGTACCGTTCAACTTCTTAAAAACAGATCCGAACCGGAAACTCGACCTATTTACAGGTATTGTCATGACATATGACGAAACAAAGTACAAGAACGTTGTCTTGACTCCTGCGTCTGAGGCAACTGTAGACGGTGCAAGGGTATCGGTTGTTGTTACATTCAACAACATAAGCGACGCCGATGGAGCGGAGAAAAGTGAGACAGAGTATTTTATTAAGGTAGTTAGGGCTGCCCAGATTCCCGCTTCATTCTCGGGTGCCATTACTAAAAACGTAATCAATTCAAGCACATATACAATCTCTGAGACGGACATTTTGTCGATGTACGACCAGCATGAGGGCGAGCTGCTTAGTTATATTACAGTCAGCGGAAGCAACCTTGTAGCTGGTACGCTGAAACATAACGGAGTTTTTTATGATCTCAGTAAGCCCGATGCGGATAAAAAAGTGGATGCCGGCGATATCGGCACCTTCACATTCACTGCGGCGCAAATAGGCAAGGTCTCCTATAATATAAATGCTTTTGATTCCACCGATACACTTATAGGCACGGCTGTTGTTACATTTCTTGTTTATCAGGTTCCGGAAATAAATAGCCCAGTTACAAAAGTGGGTTATACCGGTTCGTCAGTGAGTTTTACTGCCTCAGATTTTACCAGTAAATGCGAATTATACGCTATGCCGCTCGAAAGCATAGTAATTACGCCGCTTGCCACAGACAGCGGCACATGGTATAACGGTACATTAGAAATTACCGAAGCCACCCCAATCGCTGCGGAAAGTATTGGCAATCTCCGATTTGTCTGCGAAGCAGTAGGAACCGCGAGGTTTAATTGGAGTGCGTCAAACGAGGGAGGTTATTCAGCCCTCAATGAAGAAAGTCAAATCACGGTTGAGGCTCCGACGATAGTTCTAAACTCATATTCGTCCTCGACAACGGTTGCGAAAGGAAATGTCTGGACGATTGCAGCTTCAAACTTCGGTTACTCTCCGTCTACGGCTAAGCTGACCTTTATAAAAATCAGCGCGATTCCCGCATCGGCTGACGGTTATATTTATCTGTCCGCAGATCTTCCAAAAAGTGATGAGTATGCCTATCCCGCAATTACGAAAAATACGGCGCTTAAGGTAGGAGCCGTAATACCTTATAGCTTGGCGAAAAACCTGAGACTTTCGACGAAAAGCACCAGCACCAACAATTACATATCCTTCAAATGGACGGCAACAGCGGACAGCGGTGTTGTAACCTCGGCTACTTGGGCGGACGACGCGACCTATACTGTGCGCTTCCTTGAGGGCGGTAATGTTAGCTACAGCACCTACGCGAACATGCCAGTTAAATTAAGCGGCTCGGATTTCAGCAGTCAGTTTTCAAGCTCCAGCGGATATGCTCTGTCCTATGTCTTGATCACACTTCCGGCAAAAACGAGCGGTACGCTTTACTATGAATACGACCAGATTAAAAAAACCGGCAAGGCCGTCACTGCGACCACAAAGTATTACCCTGACTTGAGCCCCAGTCTTTCTTCGCTGACATTTGTTCCCGCCACAGATTATTCGGGAACAGTTACTATTACGTACAAAGCCTATAAGGCGGACGGAACATTTCTTGCCGGAAAGCTTTACATATATGTCATGAGCAGCTCCGGAGGAAGCGTGGCGTACACCACTGATAAAAATTCCGCCGTGCAGGTTGATGCGGCTGATTTTTCAAAGGCTTTTCTAAAAGCAACCGGTCAGACCCTTTCATACGTGTACTTTACGCTTCCTGAAACGTCGCACGGCAAGCTTTACTACGATTACGTAAGCGAAACAAATTATGAGTCTACCGTGTCCTCTTCAAGGAAATACTATGTTTACTCGGAGCCGTACCTTTCTTACGTTTCATTTGTGCCGTATAAGAACTATACAGGTATTGGGACGGTTACCTACACGGCTTACGACAAGTCCGGCAACTCCTATACCGGCAGAATGAATATTACCGTTGTTGACAGTCCCGCGGGCATAGTTCAATATTCTTCAAAGATTAATGACATAACTAATTTTACCGGAGGCGACTTCGCGGACGAATTTATAAGTGTTACGGGTTCAGTGCTCTCTTATGTACAGTTTACCACGCCTAAGGCTGAATTCGGCGCACTGTATTATCAGTATTCGACCGAAACCTCGAAGGGGACCAAGGTCACTAATTCGACCAAGTATTATAACGGCGCGAGCCCCGATATTTCAGACCTCTGCTTTGTGCCGGCCAAGGATTATACCGGTGAGGTAGTTATTAACTACACAGTTTATACGGCCAGCGCCGTTTCTTATGTCGGAAAGCTGAAGATACGCGTCGGCGAAGGCAATCCAAACCACATATCATATAAAACCGAACTCAATACGCCAATCAGGCTTATTTCAAGCGATTTCGTGACAAAGTTTAGTACCGACTCGGGAGGAAGCACTCTCTCTGCCGTTACATTCGATCTGCCTTCCTCCTCATACGGAAAGCTGTACTATAACTATATTAATTCTTATACCTACGACTCCGCGGTGACCTCCGGAACAACGTATAACGTCAATTCGTTCCCCTTCCTTTCAACCGTTTCCTTTGTGCCCAGAACAGGCTATTCAGGCACGTTTACAATTCCATATACGGCTTATGATTCTTCGGGAAAGAGCCTGACCGGCAAGATAAGTATTACCGTCAAGGGCGGAGAGGGGACTGTCGAGTATAAGACTGTTTACTCAAAATCCGTAACCTTTGCGTCTGCGGATTTCAGACAGGCCTTCGAGGAATCATCAGGACAAACCCTGAGCTATGTGAAATTTGTACCGCCATCCTCGTCTTACGGAACGCTTTATTACGGCTACAATTCCTCGAGCAGCTACAGCTCTACGGTTTCATCCACCACAAAGTATTACGCTTACTCCTATCCATATATTTCATACGTTACCTTTGTTCCGAATTCGTCCTTTTCCGGTGCGGTTACAATCTACTACACCGCCTATACAGAAAGCGGCGACGAATACGGAGGTAATGTAGTTATTACTGTTAGCAGCAGCTACGGCGGAAGAGTAAACTATAAAACCGCTATGAACACATCGATTTCACTGGACAGTGACGATTTTGTAAGTGTCTTTAACGACGGCACGAGCTCCACGCTTCGCTACCTGAGGTTTACGCTTCCGTCCTCCACGGTGGGAACGCTCTACAGCGGCTATTCCTCGTCTTCGAGCTATTCCTCCAAGGTCACCTCAGGCACATATTACTACGTTTCATCCTCGCCGCTTATATCCAACATTAGCTTTGTACCCTATACAGGCTATTTCGGAACCGTTACGATTCCATACACCGCCTACAACTCAAACGGCGACGCGTTTTCGGGAGAGCTTGTCATAGAGGTTGTGCAGCCTTTCAATGATATTTCATCCGGCTATTCATGGTCCTCCTCAGCTGTTTCATACCTTTACAACAAGGGTATAGTACAGGGAAGCGGAAACGGGAATTTCAATCCGGGACACAACATGTCACGCGGCGATTTTATGCTCATGGTTTATAGGGCCTTCAGTTTTAAGTCTTATTCTTCAGACAGCTTTACAGACGTAGCTGCCGGTAGCTACTATTATGAGGCCATCTCGGCGGCAAAATCTCTCGGTATAGCTAAGGGAGAAAATGGCAAATTCTATCCCGAGGACAATATTTCGAGGCAGGACGCCATGGTCATAATACTCCGCACACTTGAACTCGTGGGCAAAGCCCCCGAAAAAGGTACTGCGGCTAATCTCGAGGGCTTTATCGACGCCGGAGAAGTCTCCGATTATGCGGTCACCGCCGTGGCTACTCTGGTCAAAGCGGGAGTGATAGGCGGAAGCGACGGATACCTTTCTCCGCAAAGCATGATGAGCCGCGCCGAAATGGCGGTACTGCTCCACAGGGTTCTGGTGAGACAGTAAGTGAGCTACTGTTTACAGATTGTTCATTTTTCGTTCACGGAAAAATGTGGCAGTAAATTCCGAAAAAATATATAATAATATGTCGGAAGCTGCTGACAGGTGAGGGGAGCCGCACGGACGACTCGGAATAAGGATTCTTTTGTATTATCGAGTCAGATTTAATATTTGAGAGGGGTTATCCCGATGAAAAAGAAAATAATCGCGATTTTACTGGCATTGACCTTGGCCATTTCATTATCTGTGCCGGCATTTGCGGCGAGCTTTTCGGATTTGACCGGCCACTGGGCAAAGGAGTATATGGAGGATCTCGCCGAAAGGGGATATCTGTCGGGTTATGAGGACGGCACGATAAGGCCGAACAACAACATAACAGCCTGTGAAACGTTGGCCCTTTTGTCGCGCTTCTACAAGCTTAAAGACGAGACTTCCGCAAATATTTATTCGGATTATGGTACATATGTTGAAAATACAGTGCCCGCCTCTGTGAACTGGGCTTATGATGAGCTTGCGGTATGCCTTGCCGCAGGAATCATTACCAAGGATGAGCTTAAAAGCATTACGCTTACCGAAGCAATAAACAAGCAAATGCTTTCCTTGTTTCTTGTGCGCGCGATGCAGATGCAGTCTGAAGCCGCAAATCTGGCAACCAGCACTATCGCATTTAAAGACGCTGCAGACATTGACATTCAATACGTCGGAAGCATCGCTTTGCTTGTCTCTCTGGGAATTGTCAAGGGCGACAACGACAATAATTTCAGCCCGAAATCGACTGTAAACCGAGGCGTAGTTGCCACCATGGTATCTCGTGCCCTCGACTATCTTGAGTCATTAGGTAAAACTCTGGTAATATCTGATTATGAAGGTATTACTAAGACCTTCGGCCTGATAACGAGCGCCGACGGAATTATCCTTGAGCTCTGCGGCTTAGATGCGCTGAAAAGGGTTTATACTGTTCCTGCCTCGGCGTCAGTTACCGTAAACGATTCGTCAAGTTCTCTAAGCTCAGCCTATGTAGGCTGTTATGCTGAGATAAGGCAGAAGTCAGGCACCGTTACCGCTGTCATGATTGACAGTGAATCGGACGTAAAATGGGTACAGGGTAGGATTTATTCCCTGTATAAGTATCAAGTCTATGTTCAAAACATTGAAAGCGGCGATAAATCGGAATTCAACGTTTCAAGCGGAGTCCCCATCACGCATAACGGCGCGAAAATAGAGCTATCAGGTCTTGCCGTTAATAACTTTGCCACCGTTAAGCTTGTAAACGGCATAGTTAAAGAAATCCGTTCCGTATCGGGTAACCCTCAGATAAAGGGAAGCATTACGGAATTGACCTACGGAACTACGGTGGCGCTTAAAATCCGTGATTCTGCCGGAACCTTGTACCGTTTTAACATGCCCATATCCGCACTTCCGACCATACTGCGCGGAGAAGCGAAAATCAGCATTGACAGGCTCAGCGTAGGCGATGAGGTTACCGTAGGCTTGGAAAACTGCAGCATAGCCTCAATCGCAACCGAAGAGACGGAGAGCACTCTGACCGGAGAAATTACCTCTATAATTACTTCGACAAGCGGTATTAAATGGGAGCTCAGTAAATCGGACGGCAGCTCCGTAACCCTGTCCGTCGAAGAAACCGCCTCAGTTTACAACGGCACTGCTACAATATCGCTCTCGACCATTAAGCCCGGGGACAGCGTTAGCGTTGTATACTTCGGCAATACGATAACGGAAGTGCATCTGGAAAGCGCTGCGAGCTCGGTGAAAAAGATATCAGGAAGGGTTCTGGCGGTCGATACCTCGACAAGAACCATTACCGTACTTTCGCCAGCGGGCAAGCTCATTTATATAAGCACCTCGTCAATAGGCTCAATCATCTCTGCTAATACCGGAAGTTCAATGTCTCTCAGCTCGATAAAGGTAAATTCCGAGCTTGTAGCCTATGGCAATTACAGCACCTCCAGTACCTTTGCAGCAAGCTCAATCATAGTTGAAGAATAACAAGGAGCTCGGCGCCTGAGCTTTTCGTAACAGCGCAATACTCCAATAAGCAAGCCCCTCGGTTTTCTCCGAGGGGCTTGTGAGCTTGTCAAAGAACTCCTCGCAGGGAAATTTAAATCTATTTTTCCGGGAATTTACTTCTCGGAAAAATTCCTCAGCCCGCGCAAATCGTGCGCGACCGGGGGTATCGCGGTGTAAGCCGCGTATCTAGGGGGAATTGGATTCCCCCTAGAAGCTTGTCGAAAACACT
>CAYQMY010000091.1:0-8809 GCA_964418735.1 uncultured Oscillospiraceae bacterium
AGGTCATCGGGAAGCGCTTGTCCGAGCGCTTTGTCTCAACCTTGAAGCTTTTTGCGGAGGAAAGCTCGTCGGCAAGATAATTTTTAGCCGCCTGAAGTATGGCATCCGCCGACTTTTCGCAGGCGGCGGCTCTTGAAAGGCTGATTATTCCGAATACCTGCCCCAGAGCCTCGAAGGCCTCGTCCATATCGCAGTCGTCGCTTTGCGGCTCAACGTACATTGTGGACTGCAGGGAATAGACCTTAAATTTTCCGAGACCGTCTAGGCGGTGGTTTATATTCGCGATAAGCCGCTGCTCAAAGTATTTGCGGTTAAGGCCCTTGAGCACCAGCTCGCCGAGCTTAAGTAAAATGATATCGTTCAAGTATATACTCCTTTTATTTGGGAAACGCGATTTAATCAGCGGTTCCTTGGTTATTTTATATAATTAATATAATTTCTGCACTTCGCAGAAGCTTATGCGTTTTCTTCCTCGTTAAAATCAATGTTGCGGTACTGTATCGCCTCGGCGAGGTGTGCGGGCTTTATATCGTCGCTTTCGGCAAGATCGGCTATCGTTCTTGCGACACGCAAGATACGGTCATAGGAGCGCGCGGTCAGGCCGAGCTTGTTATATGCGTTCTGCATTAGTTTATTGCAGTCTTCATCAAGCTTGCAGTGCTCGTTCAAGGCACGAAGATTCATTGTGGCGTTGCTTTCGACTCCGCGTGCTCTTTGGCGTTCTCTTGCGAAGTTTACCCTCGATTTTATAACAGATGACGCCTCGCCGTCGCCCTTTTTCGACAACTCGTCATATTCAAGCGATGGAATGTTGATAAAAATATCAATGCGGTCGAGCAGGGGGCCGGAAACGCGGTCGTGATAGCGCTTTACGGCCTGCGGAGAGCAGGTGCAGCGCCCTGAGGAATGACCGTACCAGCCGCATTTGCAGGGATTCATCGCACAAACCAGCATAAAGCGGCTTGGATATGTAGCACCGCCGGAAACACGAGAAATTGTGATCTGCCCATCCTCCATGGGTTGACGCAGAACCTCAAGCGCGTCGCTTTTAAACTCGGGAAGCTCGTCCAGAAAAAGGACACCGTTGTGGGAAAGTGAAATCTCTCCAGGCTTCGGGTTCGAGCCGCCGCCCGACATCGCGACTGAGGAAACAGTGTGGTGCGGGCTTCTGAAGGGACGCGAGGTTATCAGTGGATTTTTGCGGCCTGTCAAACCCATAATGGAATGTATCTCCGTGGTTTCAAGAGCCTCCGTGCGGCTCATATCCGGCAGAATCCCGGGAAGGCGCTTCGCGAGCATACTCTTACCTGCACCGGGAGGGCCGCTCATAAGTACATTATGACCTCCCGCGGCGGCAATTTCAAGGGCACGTTTTGCGGAATATTGGCCCTTTACCTCAGAAAAGTCCGGAACCAGCTGCGGGGAGGCGGTAATATCGGGAGCGGAAACGGGAGAGAGCTTAGCACTTCCGTCAAGGTGGGCAAGCAGGTCCTTGACGTGAGAAACAGGAAAAACTGCTATGTTTTCCGCAAAGCTCGCTTCCGCAGCGTTCTCATCTGGGACAAATAAGGTATCTATGCCAAGCCTTGCGGCGCCCAAAGCCATAGGCAGCGCGCCAGCGACGGGGCGCACCTCTCCGCTCAGCGAAAGCTCGCCGAAAAAGGCGGCTTTTTCGGGCAGGGCTTTTATTTCACCGGATGCGGCGAGGATTCCTATGAAAACAGGCAGGTCGTAAACCGTTCCGGCTTTTTTTGTGTCGGCGGGAGCAAGATTTACGGTGATGCGGCTCACGGGGAATTTGAGCGAGCAGTTTTTGACGGCGGCGCGAACCCGCTCACGCGCTTCGCGCACTGCGGCATCGGGGAGTCCGACAATGTCAAAGGAGGGCAGACCGCCTGACAAAAAGCACTCTACGTTCACTTCGTAGCCATTTATTCCGTTAAGGCCGAGGGAACGGACTTTTGTGACCATGTGGGTGCGCTCCTTTCATAGGCTTACTTTATAATACTACATTTTCTCCCAAATAAGAGAATATCGCCAAAATAATCTTCTTCGAATAACCGCGTTAGGGAGATGTTTTGATACAACATTTCTGATTTCTTTCATTGACATGTATCTATCATGTTCACAGTGCTTTTTCCAGACTTCTGAGGCATGCGGGTCGTCCTTTTTCAATTTTCCGTTCTTGATTATGTTCATTAATATATTGGGTACAGAAGCAAAGCCCCATAAAAGATAGTCGGTCAGAGAGGTTGCTTTTGCAAGGTCGAGCACAATCAGTTTTCCACCCTTTTTTAACTTTTTATTTGAAAACTCCAACAGCCACTCATATGGCAAATGATGTGCAGTCGCGGTTGTGATAATAATATCCAGAGACTCATCATTAAAATTCATATCCAGCACGTTCTCACAGAGATATTCTATATTCTCCGCCGAATTGTGAGCCCTTGCATATGAAATCATTTTATCTGCAATATCAACGGCTAATACCTTTGAGGCTCTCTGTGCGATTAAAAACGATAACTCTCCCTTTCCACACCCAATATCAAGGCAAAGCCCTATATTGTTGGGAACATATTTCAGCAAATAATTAAAGTAGCAGTTATTATGGTTCCACTTGGGGTCTTCACCTAGTTCTGCAATTGTGTTAAAATCGCTTTTTACAACAGCATAGTCTTCCACGATGACCTCCAATGATTTCGAACTCGATAAGCCCTTTCCCAAGTGCAGAGCTACTTGTGGGAAGCTTTGACCTAATTACTTACGGATTAAGCCACTGAATAAAAGCCGTTTTATCATTTCTGTTATATCCGGCTTTTTCATAAAACCGAAGAGTAGCTTCTTCTTTTGACCCGGTAAGGAGCATTATCTTATAGCAATTCTCGGACAAGGCAATTTCCTTTGCGTAGTTAAGGCACGCTGTTGCAAGGCCTCGGTTACGATTTTTTTCATCAGTAATTACATTTTCAATAAGAGCATACGGCCTCTGCTGGTGAGTAAGATTCGGGATAATAACCACCACGCAGGAGGAAACAATCTTATCATTTTCCTTGGCGACTACAATGTGTTGTCTTGGGTCACTGATTATTTGCGCCCACAGCAATGATAATTCTTTCGATTGCTCCGGCATTTTATTACCCTTTAGCTGCGTGTAAAGCTGTAGAAGTTCTGCAACCTCGTTTTCTGAAATTTCTCTTACTTTAATCGAGTTTCTTTTGTAAACCATAGGAGTATAACGTATTCCGTCGGTTGTCTGCTCGCTGTTTGTGCTAACGAAACCTAAACGCTTATAAATTTCAACCGCATATGGGGAGGAGTTTACAGTTATTTGTTCGGACGCAGTGTTTTTGAGCAGAGTGTTAAAAAGCAGCCTGCCTATCCCTTTTCTGTGATGCTTCCCGTCAACAAAAAATAGTGAAATATGGCAGCCGTCATTTCTGGACGCTATAACGCCAACTATGGCAGCACCTTCGAAAGCACCATACATTTCAAGCTTATCCGTTTGTTCTCTATCCGAAAGAAAATTCTTAAAAGTATTTATTCCCTCTTCTATGTAGTCGGGGGCCTCATATTCCATAAATACCTGCAACACAAGATTAAGCGCAGATTTCCTATCGCTCTCTTCAGTCAATTTGCAAACATACATAAAATCTTCTCCCGCAGTATGAATCATTAAAACCGCATTACTCTTCGTAAGTTCCGCCTGTATTCTCCTTATTAAGAGTGCCCTCTTCTTCAATCAAAAGGCATTTGACCAAGGATTTGCACACGGGGCGATGTCGTGTTCCTTTCGGAACAATAATAAAATCACCCTCGCAGATATGTACAAGCCCGTCCTCGAGTTCAATGTCAAATTCACCCTCGATACAGAAAAACATCTCATCTGAATTTTCGTGAACGTGGAAATCAAGAGTCCGATTTTCGGCAAGCAAAACGTTGAGCATATGGTTATTCAAAGTTCCAACGCTTAAGTATTCAAATAAGCCTGACACACTGTCTGCCGAGGCTTTAAGATTTACCTTGTTTAACATTGACTAACCGCCTACTTTCAATAAGATGGTATTACCGTTTCAACAGCTTTTGCTTTCCGGAAATGCTTGTGACGTCGATTCGAAATACCAGCACTGTTTCAGCCATGCTATCGTCAAACACAAAATCCTTGCCGGTTTGGTGAAGCATCAGTATGCTGAGCGCCCTTTTCTTATCGTCGCTCTTTTCAACCAGACGAATTTCTCCGTTCCCAATCACGCTTTGAAAATCATAGCTGTAAGAGCAGGCGTCCTTTTCGTCTCCGGTAAGCCTGTGTTCGCAGTCCATTTCAAAGGCAACCTTGTTGTTCATTGAAAAAGCGTCAACCTTTCGGCCCTCTTTAGCGGAATGAATGAAGAAAGATAGCTTTTCGGCACTGTACTCATATCCGAAGTTAAGCGGTATAATATACAGCCCTTTCTCGTCCTGCGTAGCGATGCGAAAAACCTTGCATTTATCTATAACGCTTAAAATATCCTTTATGTCGATTATCTCACGGTCTTTTCTTCTCATTTTTTCCTGCTTTCTACTCTAGGTAACCAATGATTAATCCGGCGTTGCCAGATTAAATCAGTGGTTACCTAGGCTCATACAAAACTTGAAGTGGCTGTTTGTCATTCCGCGGCTTACATAGAAGCCATGGCTTTTTGTTCTTTTCTGGTTGCAGGCGACCTCGAGCTGTGCGCAGTTCTTAAGCTGTGCTTCGTGCTTTGCCTGCTCGAAGAGCTTTTCACCAATACCCTTGCCTCGGTAAGCGCTTTTGACAACAAGCTCCTGAATTTCAGCGATTTTTGCGGTATGGTGAAGAAGCTCCTGTATATGAAGGCTGACAAAGCCGATAATGTCTCCGCTGTCAATCGCTACATAATAGCTTGCGGCCGGATTTGACAGGTTGAGCGCATATACACGCTCAAATTTATCCTTGTCTAATTCTGTGCCTTCAAGTTCATTTATCAAGAAGTACACTTCTTCTGAATCGTTTAAGCTGGAAGGTCTTATTTCAAACATTAGTGCTTGCACCACCCGAAATAATATATGATTCCTGTCGCCGGAATACGGAATCCTATTCTTTCTCTAAATATACAAGGTTATATTTTTCTGAGACAGGTACAGTTCTGAACCTCACGTATCCGCTGCATTCGTATAGCTTAAGGTTATTAACGCTCCTGTCGCTGGTATAGAGTTCTTTGCGAAGGCCTGCGTTGTCTTCCTCTATAAACCGCAAAAGCGCAGAGCCTATCCCGCGGCGGCGGTATTCGGGAAGCACCATGAGCTTTCCGATATGAAGAGTTCTGTTTTTTATATAGCAGCGGACAGAGCCTATTATTGCACCGTCCTCTGAAACAGCCTTGTATACCTTGCCGTTGAGATACTCCAGCCTCAGTTCGTCAAGCGTTTCGGTCAGCGGCTGGATATTGAAGTCGCCCAGCAGCTCCGCTTCACTTCTGTAAGCCGCATACTGCAGTTTCAGGATTTCTTTAAGCTCGTCCTCTGCAACAGGTAAAATAACCATGTTTTCACCCTCACAAATGCGCAAAATTTTTAGGTATTTTCAAAAGTTTTTAAACATTGCGCGATCTTTTACGTTTTTATAGCCATACTTTTCATACAGCCCGTGGGCATCTCGAGTAAAAAGAAGGCTCTTTAAGCCATATGGTTCCATGTGCTTTTCTATGGCTTCGATTAGCTTGCAGCCCAATCCTTTGCCGCGATATTCGGGGTCTATCACAACATCACAAAGGTAATAGGTTGTCGCATAATCCGTCAGAACTCGCGCAAACCCTACCTGCAGATTGCTTTTTTCTGTAAAAACACCGAAGCAAAGGGAATTCTGTATTGATTTCGCGATAATTTCTTCGCTTCTTGTGCTTGCCCAATAGGTTGTTTTTAACATTGAGGCTATTCTTTCAAGCTGCATTTTTTCTGAGCCGATTCTGATGCAAAAAGATTCCATTTGCACTTCACCCATTTAATTTCAATTTTATCATGAATTACTTGAAATATAATAACACTACTTTTTCATATGTGCAATTTTTTTAGATATAATAATCAAAAATGCACAAATATTATTAATACTTTTCATTTACAACCTTGGCGGATAATGCTAAAATATACCTAGTATGATTTAGCTAGAATGGAAGTTGTATACACAATTTATAGGAGGACAAATATGGCGAGAAAACTAAAAACGATGGACGGCAATACAGCTGCCGCTCACGTTGCTTATGCTTTCACTGATGTTGCGGCTATTTTCCCAATAACGCCCTCATCGGTAATGGCTGAGCTTGTCGACAAATGGTCGGCTGACGGACTTAAGAATGTCTTTGGGCAGACAGTTAAAGTCGTTGAAATGCAGTCAGAGGGAGGCGCTGCCGGTGCTGTTCACGGTTCTCTGGTTGCAGGAGCACTAACTACAACATTTACCGCGTCTCAGGGCCTTCTCCTTATGATTCCCAATATGTATAAAATTGCGGGAGAGATGACGCCGAATGTAATTCATGTTTCCGCCCGCGCTCTGGCGACGCATGCACTTTCGATTTTCGGCGACCATTCCGACGTTATGTCCTGTCGTTCTACAGGCTATGCTATGATGGCAAGCTCAAGTCCGCAGGAGGTAATGGATCTTGCGGCTGTTGCCCACCTTGCGTCAATAAAAGGCAGCCTGCCGGTTCTCAACTTCTTCGATGGCTTCAGAACCTCACACGAGCAGCAGAAAATTGAAGTTTGGGACTATAATGAGCTCTCTGAAATGGTCGATCAGGACGCCGTTGCTGCGTTCCGCCGCCGTGCGAACAATCCGAACCATCCTCACCTTTTCGGTTCTGCAGAGAATCCTGACACCTTCTTCCAGCACAGAGAGGCCTGCAACCAAAAGTATACCGATTTCCCGGCTGTTGTCCAGGAATATATGGACAAGGTCAACGCGAAGATCGGAACAAACTATAAGCTTTTCAACTACTACGGCGCTCCGGATGCAGAGCACGTTATTATTGCGATGGGCTCTATATGCGACGCTACAGAGGAAGTTGTAGATTACCTCAACGCCAAAGGCGAAAAGGTTGGCCTTTTAACTGTCCGTCTGTACCGTCCGTTCAGCATCAATGCTTTTGTGGGCGCGCTTCCCGAAACTGTTAAGTCCATCGCGGTGCTTGACAGAACAAAGGAGCCCGGCGCACTCGGCGAGCCGCTCTATCTAGACGTAGTATCAGCGCTTCGCGGCACTAAGTTTGATAAAGTCAAGGTTGTCGGCGGACGCTACGGCCTCGGCAGCAAGGACACAACACCGGGAGCAATTATTTCCGTCTACAATAACCTTAAGAACGCCGAGCCGAAGAACGGCTTTACAATCAGCATTGTCGACGATTTAACGAACCTTTCTCTTCCCATTACTGAGGAGCCCGACACAACAGCTGCCGGAACCGTTTCCTGTAAGTTCTGGGGACTTGGCTCTGACGGAACTGTCGGTGCCAACAAGAACAGCATAAAGATTATCGGTGACCACACCAATAAAAAGGTTCAGGCGTATTTCCAGTATGACTCCAAGAAGTCGGGCGGCGTTACTATTTCACACCTTCGCTTCGGTGACAAGCCGATCAAGTCCACATATTTTGTTTCCAAGGCCGATTTTGTTGCCTGCCACAACCCTTCCTATATCGAGAAGTTCGATATTGCTCAGGATATTAAGCCCGGCGGTACCTTCCTTGTTAACTGCGCATGGGATGCAAATGGGCTGGGCGAGCATCTCTCTGCTGCCGCAAAGCGCCACATTGCGAATAACAACATTAAGGTATATACCTGCGACGCAATAAAAATCGCAAAAGAGCTCGGGCTTGGAAACCGAACAAACATGACACTTCAGGCTGCGTTCTTTAAGCTTGCGAACATCATCCCCATTGACGAAGCCGTGAAGTATATGAAGGACGCTATCGTGGCTTCCTACGGAAGAAAGGGCGAAGCAGTAGTCAAGATGAACTATGCCGCCGTTGACGCCGGACTTGATGAGGTTCACGAGCTTGCAATACCTGCAGACTGGAAGACCGCTCAGGACAGCGCCTCAAACCTTACTGTTGAGAGCGACCGCGCCGAGCTTGCCAAATATGTAAAAGATGTGCTTATACCCGTAAACGCTATGCGCGGCGACAGCCTGCCTGTTTCAACCTTCGCTGATACAGCGAACGGCGTACTGCCGCAAGGTACCGCTGCCTATGAGAAGCGCGGAATCGCAGTTGACGTTCCGGAGTGGATTCCCGAAAACTGCATCCAGTGCAACCAGTGCTCCTATGTCTGCCCCCACGCTGTTATCCGCCCGTTTGCCTTGTCAAAGAGCGAGCTTGACGCCGCTCCGGCCGGCACAAAGAGCGTGAAGATGACAGGCAAGGGCTGCGAGGATTACTCCTTTGCGATAGCTGTTTCAACGCTCGACTGCACAGGCTGCGGAAGCTGCGCAAATATTTGCCCCGCTAAGAACAAGGCTCTTGTCATGAAGCCGATTGAGACACAGCTTGAAGAGCAGAAGAGCTTTGACTACGCCGTAAAAGCAGTTTCCGATAAGGAGCTTCCGTTCAAGGTTGATACTGTCAAGGGCACTCAGTTTAAAAAGCCTCTGTTCGAGTTCAGCGGAGCCTGCGCAGGCTGCGGCGAGACCCCGTACGCAAAGCTTATCACACAGCTCTTCGGAGACAGAATGTATATCGCGAACGCGACCGGCTGCTCCTCTATCTGGGGCGGAAGCGCGCCGAGCACTCCTTATACCGTCAACAAGGAAGGCAAGGGTCCTGCT
>CAYQMY010000092.1:0-8805 GCA_964418735.1 uncultured Oscillospiraceae bacterium
TATAGTCGGCACCTACCCCACGGCGCAGCTTTCAAAGTTTTACGCTCTCGATATCGGAAAAAACATTTCAAGCACGCAGGGGCAAACTTTGACGAGAAACGATTGCGTGAATATATTTTATAACCTCATGACCGCGAAGACAAAAAGCGGAGCTGTTTACGCCGTGGGACTCGGCTATACCATCAACAGCTCGGGCGAGCTTGACTATTCCTCCCTCGTAACCGCTGAGATGAAGGGTCCTTTCGTACTTGTGAGCGGTGAGAGAATCGAGTCAAAAATTCCCTTCACCTCAGCAAACGTCACCGTGTATAGAAACGGCAGCACCTCCGCTCTTTCCTCGGCCTCGCCCTATGACGTATATTATTACAACCCCAGCCTTCGGACGGTCTGGTTATATGATAACCGTGTTATAGGCACCTACACCTCCGCCACTCCGAACGCCAACGCGCCAACAGCCGTTACGGTCGCCGGAACAAGCTATACGATCGGAAGCTCGGCCGCCGCTTATAAGCTCTCATCCCTCGGCCCCTTCTCTATCGGCAGCAATGTCGCGCTGCTTCTCGGCATGAACGGCACGGTTGTTGATGTCATCACGGCCTCCGATATGAATAGCTCATACTACGGCGTTGTTATCTCGACCCAGACGAGCAGCTATACAAGCAGCGACGGCAGCGCGGTCTCCGAAAGAACCGTCAAGGTCGCCTGCACCGACGGCATCGTACGCCAGTATCCCGGCGCCCACTCCGCAGGCACCGTTGTCTCGATCACCTCCATTGCCGGAAAGACATCAGTGTCCTCTCTCGGCAGCAACGGTTTCAGCGGCACGGTGAACGCGGCGGGCACAAGTCTCGGAAACCTGAGCTTCGCGGATAACGTCGAGATTCTCGACGCGGACTCCAGCGGCAATTACGCTAAGATTTACCCCTCAAGGCTAGCGGGAGCGTATCTTACGAATTCAAGCATATCCTATTATTTGCTCGACGGAAACGGCAAAATCAGCAAGCTTATACTCAAAAACGCCACAGGAGATATCTACAAATACGGTTTTGTAACAACTGCGAGTGAGTCAGATGATAGTCCCAGTTCAATGAGTGTCAACGGCAGCTATTCGTATATCATTAACGGAACCGCCGGAAGCATTAGAACCTCAAGCTCAAAGTTCGGTATAAGCCAGGGAGGCGCGGTCTTCTACTACAAGGACGGCTCCGTAAGCTCAATAAAGAACCTAGAATACTTAAACCTCAGCTCCATGAACGAGCAGTACGGCGTCAGCAGCGATAAGAAGTATCTGCTTGCGGAAAACGTACAGGTCTATCAGGAGATTTCAGGCTCCTATTATCTGGTAAGTAAAACTTCGGTCTCCGACACCTCGCTTTATACCCTTAAGGGCTATTACGATAATTTCGGATGCAGTGCCGGCGGCAGGCTCCGCGTAATAGTGGCGACCGAAAAAACGGTAACCGAGTAACCCTAAAAATATCTCCGAAAAAAGAGGGTGCGTTCCGACAGCGGAACGCACCCTCTTAAATTATGTCATGCAAATTTGAAAACTGTTTTGTGGCTGAAATGCTCACCCGCTTTAAAAATCGGGCTTGGGAAATGCTTGTGCTTAAGCGAATTCGGATAAAACTGAGTTTCAAGGCACAAGCCGCTAAAGCGGTGGTATGTAGCTCCGTTTTTGCCGGTTTCGGGCTTTATCTGGTTTCCTGTGTAAAGCTGAACCGCAGGTGAGGTCGTCTCGACGGTCATACTTCTCCCGGAATGCGGCTCAAGCACAACCGCGCAGGGTCTGAGCTTGCCGATTTCGCCTCTGAGGATAAAGTTGTGATCGTAGCCAAGGCCGAATTTAAGCTGCTCGTCGTCTGCCGCTATATCCCGTCCGATTGTTTTGAAAGTCCTGAAGTCAAAGGGCGTGCCCTTGACGGATTCAATCCGTCCGTCGGGAATAAGCTCGGCGTTTACGGGGGTATATTCGTCGGCTTCGAGCTTCAGCTCATGCTCCAAAATGTCGCCGCCGCCCGAAAGGTTAAGGTAAACGTGGCTTGTAAGGTTTATCACGGTTTCCTGATCAGAAACAGCATCGTACTCTATCGATAAAGCGTTGTCCGACGTGAGCCTGTAGACCACATGACATTTTAGATTTCCGGGGAAGCCCGACTCACCGTCAGGGCTCAGATAGCTAAACCTGACAGAGGGCTCGCCGCTGTTATCGAGAACCTCATAATCCCAGACCACTCTCGAAAAGCTTTTTGGACTGCTGTGAAGGTTGTTGCGTCCTTCATTGGCGAAAAGGCTATAGATCTTGCCACCCAGCTCAAACTCCGCGTTTTCTATTCGGTTCGCGTGTCTGCCGACTATCGCTCCGTGCGAGGGATTTGAGGGGTCTTCATAGCGGTCGAGGGCATCAAAGCCGAGTGCCACATCGGTTTTTGCGCCCTCGTACGCAATTACAAGCGATTGGATAGCGGCCCCGTACTGAATAAGGCTGCATACCGAGCCCGCGCTGTTAGTGAGCTTTATCAGGTCTACCTTCCTGTTATCGGCGGTCGTTCCAAAAAATTCAACAGCTACGCTCATTGTTATGACCCTTCCTTTCGCTTTACAATTTCATATACATTGCTACATCTTTTCAACGCTTCTGGCTTTGTTCACACATTATTTACCCTGACCGTAATAGGCATTGCTGCCGTGCTTGCGGAGGTAATGCTTATCGAGCAGCGCCTGATTCATCTTGCCTATCTGCGGGTTTAGCATTTTCGCGTTAAGCGCCATCATCGCGCACTCCTCTAGAACAACGGCGTTGTGAACAGAGTCCGCGGCGTCCTTGCCCCAGGCAAAGGGGCCGTGGCTCGCGACAAGCACACCGGGAACGGCAGCCGCTTCTATTCCCCTGCCATCGAAGGTTTCTATGATCACATTGCCCGTGTTCAGCTCGTAATCTGATTTTATCTCGTTGTTTGACATCTGACGCGTGCAGGGCACGTTACCATAGAAATAATCGGCATGTGTCGTTCCGAGCGCCGGAATGTCCATGCATGCCTGCGCCCAAGTCGTCGCCCAGCGCGAATGGGTATGCACAATTCCGCCGATATCCTTATAGCGCCTGTAGAGCGCGAGATGAGTAGCGGTGTCGCTGCTCGGCTTATACTTTCCCTGCTTAACGTTTCCGTCGAGGTCAAGCACTACCATGCAGCTTTCGTCCATCTTATCGTAATCCACTCCGCTCGGCTTAATTACTACAAGGCCGCTTTCGCGGTCTATTCCGCTGACATTGCCCCAAGTAAATGTCACCAGATTATACCTAGGCAGGTCAAGGTTCGCTTTTAGAACATCTTCAATCAATTTCTCTAGTTTCATATATGACAATCCCTTAATCTAAATTTTCTATTGCGGCCCTTTCTATTGCAAGGCCCTTTTTGTAGCGTTTTAAAAATGTGTTGAAGCCCTCGGCGTCTATGGGATCGGGCTCAATAATTGAGCCTGCCTTTCCGGCAAATATGCGGTTATTGAGGAAGCTGTCAAGAGTTTCGTTTTCGCCCTTATTCCTCATGTACGACGCGAGTAGAGCTATGCCCCAGGCGCCTCCCTCTCCGGCGGTTTCCATTACCGAAATGGGTGTATGTGTAGCCGCGGCGACTAATTTCTGCCCGACTCCCTTTGTCTTGAAAAGACCTCCGTGTCCCTTGATTTCGTCCACCTTAACATTTTCCTGTTCAAAGAGGATATCAAGGCCGATACGCAAAGCCCCTAGTGCAGTAAAGAGATTTACGCGCATAAAATTTGCAAGATTAAACCTGCTCTCCGGCGAGCGGACGAAAAGGGGTCTTCCCTCTTCAAAATGCGTGATGTGTTCTCCAGAAAAGTATCCGTAGGAAAGTAGCCCTCCACAGTCGGGGTCTCCCTTCAAAGCCATGCCGAACAGCGCCGCGTACAGCTTGGTTTTTGAAACCTCCACGCCGAGCTCCTTAAGCGCTTCGTCGAAAAGCCTTATCCATGCGTCATAATCTGATGAGCAGTTGTTTGAATGAGCCATCGCGACAAG
Organism: uncultured Oscillospiraceae bacterium; assembly: GCA_964418735.1. Taxonomy (GTDB): domain Bacteria; phylum Bacillota; class Clostridia; order Oscillospirales; family Oscillospiraceae; genus DUPK01. The sequence continues at coordinate 4,043 of CAYQMY010000092.1, forward strand.
GTCGCCGACGGGAGTCATAACTAAGTCGATTTCACTATATGCCCTCGACAGCTCCTTTTCGAGCACTATCATCGCGAAAACCGAGGTTCCCGCGGAGATGTTTCCGGTTCGGACGGCTATGCTGTTTGTCGCGACCATTCCGGTGTCCGCGTCCCCCTCGGGAGGACAAAGCGGTATGCCCGGAGCAAGATATCCCAGCGGGTCTAAAAGCTTTGCGCCCTCTTTTGTCAACTCGCCCGCATTTTCACCGGCAAGCAGAACCTCGGGCAGTATCGACTTGAGCTCCCACGGGTAATTATACTTTGCCGTAAGCTCTCTGAACTTTTCCAGAAGCCTTTCGTTATAATCCTTTGCTTCCTTGTTTACAGGAAAGATTCCGGAAGCGTCTCCGATTCCGACTACCCTGCGCCCTGTCAGCATCCAGTGAACATATCCCGAAAGAGTGGTCATAAAATCGATTTCGGGTACATGGCTTTCCCCATTCAGAATAGCCTGATAAAGGTGAGCGATACTCCAGCGCTGCGGAATCGGGTAATTGAAAAGCTCCGTCAGCTCCTCAGAGGCTTTTTCTGTGATGGTATTGCGCCAGGTGCGAAACGGCGTAAGCTGCCTTCCCTCCCGGTCAAAAACCAGATAGCCGTGCATCATGGCGCTGAAGCCTATCGAGCCCGTGGTTCGGACGACAGCCCCGTACTTCGAAAAAACCTGATCGGCCATATCGCGGTAGCTGCCCTGAATGCCCTTCCAGATATCCTCGAGGCTGTAGGTCCAAATATCGTCAACGTAGCTGTTCTCCCAGGTGTAGTCGCCGGAGGCTATGGGGCTGTTATCTTCCCCTATCATTACCGTTTTAATTCGGGTAGAGCCAAGCTCAATGCCTATGCTCGTTTTCCCGTTTTCAATCGCTATGCGAATCTGATCCATTTCGTTGCTCATTTTTCGATTCTCCTTACGCGCTTATTTAAGCTTCCAGATAATATCGTTGTACGCAAGCTCTCTGCGGAAGTCATTTATCTTGGTTTCCTCGCCGATATGGACAAATTCAATATTCATTATCTCGGCAAAGTCGCGCATTATGTCTGCGTCAAGGCAGTAGCTGAGCACCGAGTGGTGCGCGCCGCCCGCGTAAATCCATGCTTCGGAGGAGGTTTCGAGGTTTGGCAGCGGCTTCCAGAGAACAGCCGCAACGGGCAGCTTCGGCATATCGTGCTTCTGCTCCTGGCAGACTACGTCGTTTACTATCATGCGGAAGCGGTCGCCCATGTCGATAAGCGAAACCAGAATGGCCTTGCCCGGCTTTGCCTTGAAGGTAAGGCGGGCGGGCGGCTGACGGTCTCCGATTCCGAGCGGCATAACCTTGATTTTCGCCTTTTCCGACGCAATCGTCGGGCATATTTCGAGCATGTGCGCGCCCATGTTCATTCCGTTTCCGGGCTCCATGTGATATGTATAGTCCTCCATGAAGGAGGTACCGCCGCTTTTATCTGCGGCCATGAGCTTCATAACACGGACGAGGGCCGCGGTTTTCCAGTCACCCTCTGCTGCGAAGCCGTAGCCCTGACGCATCAAATCCTGAGCGGCGAGTCCGGGCAGCTGCTTAAGCTGCTGCAAATCCTGGAAGTTCGTATGGAAGGCTCCGAACGCCCCCTCTTCCATGAAGCGCTTAAGCGCGGCTTCAATCTTAGCCTGATAGCGGACGGAGGCAATGTCCTCTGTCGCCATGTCGTACTGGCTAGAGTACTCTGCCATCTGAGCGTCAATTTCCGCTTCGGTGACCTTCTCAACCTCGGCTATGATATCCTCAACGCCGTAATGGTCTATCTGCCAGCCGAACTTTATATGTGCTTCGACCTTATCACCCTCGGTAACGGCGACCTCTCGCATATTGTCGCTTATGCGAAGAACGCGAAGGCGCTGGCTTTCAAAGGCACCGACGGCGGCACGCATCCAAGCGGCAGTGCGCTCTCTGAATCTGCTGTCCTCCCAGTGTCCGGCAATGGCCTTTTGGTTTATGCGCATGCGGCTTAGTATAAAGCCGTGCTCGCGGTCTCCGTGAGCCGACTGGTTGAGATTCATAAAGTCCATATCTATGCTGTCCCAGGGGATGTCGCGGTTAAACTGAGTATTTATGTGCAAAATCGGCTTTTTAAGTGCGCTTAAACCGCGAATCCACATCTTGGACGGAGAAAACGTATGCATCCAGGTAATTATTCCGGCGCAGGAAGCATCATTGTTAGCCGCCTGAATGATTTCATAAATTTCGTTTGAATTACGAACACAGGGCTTAAAAACGATGGTACAGGGAATTGAAGCATCCGCGTTAAGTCCCTCGACCATCACCCTGGCATGCTCGTCAACCTGCCTGAGCGTTTCCTCGCCATAAAGGTCCTGACTGCCTACAACAAGCCAAAAATCATATTGCTTTAAAGTCTTCATTTTCTTTCCTCCAGAGCTTATTTATATTTAAAAAACGTAAAAGATACATTGAATACATATTTTTCTAATTTTAGCATATATTTTGGAAATTGTATATTCCCTTTTCCTGATTTATTGCTTTTTCTTTCTATTTCGCTTTAGAATTACTGACAGGAATTGCCTATGTGAATTATTAATTATGGCTATTGACTGTTTCGGGCTTTTTTGTTTATAATCAATACGATTAATATACTAAATCGTTTTAGTTAATTAATTATACCAAAAATATGAGGAGGATGTAAAGGTGAAAAAGAGAGGAATTAAAATTTCAGTTTTAGCAGTCCTGGTCTTGTTTGTGCTCTCCATGACCATGATTCTTGCCACAGACACAAATTGGGGCAAGATAGAAACGACGCGCATGACTCTTACAAGCGCGGACGGTGACGAAATAAGCGCGCTGATGTATAAGCCGAAAACGGCGACGGCCAAAACCCCGGCGCCCGCAGTTATGTACTGCCACGGCGGCAACGATATGATAGAGCAGGGCAGCTCCTATGCTGTTGAGCTCGCCAGAAGAGGCTATGTGGTCATAGCCTGGGACTACACGGGCACACACTATTCCGACGTTGCGACAGGCACGTCCGAAACCGCGGCAGACAAGGTATCAGGCTTATCCACGATGGGAGCCGAAACGGTCTGGAACACCTTGAAATCATATAACTTCGTAGACTTTAAAAAGGTCGTTTCGATGGGCCACTCAATGGGTGGCATGTACACCATGGGCTTTGCAATCAGGCATCAGAAAGATGTTTTCCTGCAGGTCAACATCGGAATGAACAACTATGGCGCTCCGACAAATAAAGATCACAACTTCAACTTTGTACTTATCCTGGGCGATTCCGATGAGAGCGGTCTGTCCAGAAGCAACAACGACATAAACAATCTGTTCAAGGTCGAACAGCTCAGGCGTATATTCGCTGCAGACTATACCTCCCCCGCCGCTTCCGTACCCGAAATCAAGATGAATCAGGTTTACTCCGTCAAGGGAACCGACGGACAGACCTATACGAGAACAGGCTATATGCCGAACTCCTGCCACGCTTACTACCTGATTAATCAGGAAACAATTAAGACTATTATTTACGCTATCACCAGCCAGGTTGGCGTGGGCAAGGACGCAGGCGTCAACTCCTATGCAGATATCGGCAAAATCAGCACAGTTTGGCAGTGGAAGGATCTCGGCTTCATTCTGATGCTGGCCTCCGTCGTCGCAATGATGTTTGTTACCGCCTCGGCTCTGTTTAAAACCAAGGCCTTTGCTTCTCTTAAGCTCAAGCAGTCCGAAGCCACTATCGGTTTCAAGAGAAAGTCCGCAATGTGGTACGCAGCCTTTGCAATACTTTTCATTTTGCCGGTGGCTCTTTACAGAGTGGGTATGCTATCATCAACCAAATTCCTAGGAATAGATATTTCGAAGGTCTGGCTGCTCGGCGGCACAAGCAACTCCTATGTTGCTTGGCAGTGGATGGCATCGATCGGAATGCTCGTATTCTTCCTTGTCTTCCATTTCGTATGGGGCAAAAAGCAGGGCGGAAGCGCGAAAGCCTATGGCTTCCTCACCTCCGAAGACGGCAAATTCAATATTATGTACATACTCAAAGCCTTCCTGTTCGGCCTTATTACAGTCGGAAGCGGATATCTTTTGTTCGCACTGATTGAAGCTTACACTCAGCAGGGTATGCACATAGCTACATTTATGATGTCGAGAATTGAACCGAACCGCACAATGTGCATTATTATGTACTTCATCTTCCTTATCCCCTACTTCCTTACAAGCAGCCTTGCGCTTAAGAGCATTGGTCTGCTTAATACCGAAAACAACGTTAAGGGTACTGTAAAGTCTATTATCCTCGGCACTGTTGTCACAGTCGGCGGTCTGCTGCTGCTTTGGATTGTGTTCATGTTCATACTCAATAACGGCAACACTCTTACAAGTCTCGGCTACTTTGCGAAGGATAGATTCTATATCTACACAATCGCAATACTTCCGCTTTTCATAGGTATGCTTATCGCAAACTCCCTCAACATCTATGTAGCAAAAAAGACAAACAGCATCTGGGCAGGCCTTTTCACAGCTCTGCTCTGGGGCACATGGATGATTATCTGCTGCGGCGGCATGACAAAATACTTCTATTGAGGCAAAGCCTCTCTAGGTAACCACTGATTTAATCCGGCGTTGCCAGATTGGTGGGGATAGCAGCCCCAATCGAGGCAAAAAAGCGCAGGAATAATGGCTTTATTTCAAGCTTTTTTAACAATGAGTGGGGGTGCTAGACCCGCCAAGATGG
>CAYQMY010000093.1:0-8700 GCA_964418735.1 uncultured Oscillospiraceae bacterium
CGGAAGCGGTGGGATTCGAACCCACGAGGCGTTGCCGCCTACCTGATTTCGAGTCAGGGCCGTTATGACCACTTCGATACGCTTCCGTATTAATTTACCTGCTACGGACGTTCCGTCTGCGTACACATAATCTAATTAGCGCTGTGCCGCTTCAATTCTGTGCCTTAATAAGATACAGTATTACACCATATTTGTCAACCGATAATTGCAGGCATTCTCGGCTAATTTGTACAATCCAAAAGCATACAATCTAATAATTCGCCTGACAAAGCTCCCTGACCTTCAGGCTCAGTTCCTTATATGACAGCTCAGACGCGAGAACAATGAGATAGTCTCCCGGAGACATTTTAGTCCTCCCGTTCGGAATAATTTCCTTATCGCCTCTGTGTATTCCAGCAATTAAAACGCCCTGTGGCCAATTCACCTCTCCGATCAGCTTGTCTGACGCCTCGCTTCCAAGCTCTACCGGTACTTCCAAAATGCAGCTTTGCTTCCTCCCTGCTGTTTCCGCACTTTCATCACTTACAATTCGCTCCAGAAGCGCTTCGTAAATTGGTGTTACTTTCAGAACGTCGGATATAAGCAGTGCAATAAAAGAGCAGGCGGCCACAGGCAGCAGATGTACAAGCGACCCTGTCATTTCCGCCGGCAGCAGAATACTGGTGACAGGCGCCTTTACCGAACCCGAGAGCCCTCCCGCCATAGCGCATACTGCAAAGCAGGGCAAATATTCGGCGGGCATGCCGAAATGTACTGCAATTTGTCCCACAATACCGCCCGCGAGGGCACCGACAGACAAAATTGGCAAGAAAATACCGCCCGGTGTCCCGCTTCCGAAGCATACACAGGTAAATATCAATTTTACCGCAAATATTGAGGTCAAAACGAGAATTCCACCTTCACCGTTCTCGACCAACTGAATCAGGTTCTGCCCTCCCCCTAAAACCTGCGGCAGGAAAAGTCCGCAGGGCAGGGCAAGCAAAAGCGCGACCGTCGGCCTAATAAACCAAGGCAGCTTCTTGTAAAAACTCTGAAACGAAAGAAGCAGCTTATTAATCAGCGAACCTGCAAGTCCCGAGACTATTCCGAGCGGTATTAGCCAAAGGTAGAAACGCACGGGAAGCTGCGGAACAGGCACAAAGCTCAGCACAGGCTTCAGTCCAAAAACCAGCTTGGAAAGGACATCCGCGGTCAGCGAGGCCGTGGTTGCGGCAAGAAGTATCGGGGCCGAAAAGCTCCTGTGCACTTCCTCGAGAGCAAAAACCATGCCGGAGAGCGGCGCGTTGAAAGCGGCGGAAAGCCCAGCCGCGGCGCCGCCGGTTATAAGGTAATTTTCCTCCATCTTATTGTTGCTAATCCTTTTTGCGACAGCCTGAGCGCCTGAGGCCCCGATCTGAATTGAGGGGCCTTCACGCCCGAGCGAAAGCCCGAAAAAGGATGCCAATAAACCGCCCGCAAATCTTACAAAAAGAACAGTGTAGTATTTCACCTTAAGTCCGTAGATAGCCTGCCCCTCGACCTGCGGTATCCCGCTCCCGGAAGCCATGGGCTCAAATTTTACCAGCCGAGCAATTATGTATCCGGCTAAAACGAGAAGGATTATCCACGGAATAATATAGATCGGATGTATCTTCAAAGCTTTGTATACTAAAAACGCCGTCTCGGTTCCATATTCAATACCCAAACGATATAAAACCACCAAAATCCCAGCTATGACTCCGGTGATAATTCCTTTAAGAGCAATTCTCCACTTCATTTTATTAAGTCCGGACAAAATGCTATATACTTTTGAATTCCTCTCTGACATCTTCACAACTCCAAGCGCAAGAAATAAATAACCTTTAAACAGATAATGCCCCTGAGAATTTGCTCCTCAGGGGGATCGGTTTATTATTAGAGTAATACTTTTTTTCGGGATTGTCAAATAAACCATATTATATACGCTCAATATTTATGTTTTTTAATCAAGATGTTTGGCGGTTGCAATTTTCTTATAAATCTGACATAATATTCAAGTTGGGTTTGAAGGATGTGTTAAAGTGAAAACAAAAAGCAAATTATTACGAATAATAATTGGATTACTGCTTTTATTTTCTATACAAAAAAATGCATTCGCAGTCGTAGACAAATCCTATAATATTAAAAAAATAGATATCAAGCTCACCATTCCTTCAAACTTAATAGTTTTCACACAGGACACCTCCCCCGATGACACAAGTTTTTCGAACTTTGGTCTGGATGGTTATTCTTTAATTGAATCATTTAAAAATTCAAACATATATTTAAACGCAATTTCTAACGACGATTTTTACGAAATAGTAGTAACAATGCTTGAATATGATGGCTCAAAAAAAATATCTGATTTCAGACGATATAATGCCTATGAATTGAGATCATTTGCAAAAGATATGGATAGTTTAGCTGCGGATTATAAAAACATAACTTTTTTAAATTACGAATTATATGAGCATTCACAGGCAAAATTTATTGTTTTTAATATCAAGCAACCTGATGGATATTGCGGTACGGCTTATGGAAAACAGTATTTTACTATCATTGGTGGTCGTGCCATAAACATAACCTTACATTCGTATAATGAAGCAATATCAACTACTCAAAACAATTTAATAGAGGAAGTTGTAGATAGTATAGAATTTGGTGCTTCATATAAAAAAACGGTCAATACGTCATCGTCTTTGTTTTCGAGAGTTTTATATAAGGTATTAGTAGGTACTGCATCCGGTTGTATAATTACAGCAGTTATAACTCTTTATTGTTTTATTAAAAAGTCTGCCAAAAAAGCTTCTGCAAAGAAGCAAAGCCAAATTCAGCCGAATATCGAAGCCACCCAATCAACATCTTTTGAGAATCGAATAATTTGTAGTTCGTGCGGAGCTACCTTGTTGTCCGACAGCGTTTTTTGTGACAAATGCGGAGAAAAAGTAATTTCAACTGATTTTCGCGAGACTAATAAATAGAATGCCTTGAAGCCTAGTGGCTTCACACAATATGGTCAGAATTTCTCAGCTTGAAATTGACTTTTCCGGAACGAATAGTATAATGTAAATGTTGTTCATTACGCATACTTTCTTGGAGGAATAAGTTTGAAAGAAGTTTCAAACTTATCTGATTCCAAGTGCGTGCTGCTCGCCCTGCGGGCAACTGCAACACATGCACAATTTATGACCATTCCTTTTCATGGTCATTTTGTGCCTTAGCAAAACGAAAGGAATGGTCATACTAATGAAAGCTTATCAGATAGATATAGGCGGAGTAAAGCGCGATCTTCCGCTTTGCGAAATCACAGAGAATCTCTATATCGGCGCTCTTAATATGTTCGGCGATGTAGAGCTTACCGAGGCAAGCGCGAAACAGCTGCTGAAAACCGCTCCCGAGTTCGATTACATAATTACAGCCGAAGCAAAAAGTATCCCCTTGGCTTACGAAATGTCGCGTCAGAGCGGACGTAAGTATTTTATAGCAAGGAAGCACCCAAAGCTCTATATGGTTGACCCGCTGCAGGTAATCGTAAAATCAATAACCACCGACGGAGTTCAGCACCTGTTTCTGGATAGGGTAGACGCAGATTTAATGCGCGGCAAGCGAGTTCTCATCGTCGATGACGTTATTTCGACCGGTGAGTCGCTCAGCGCCCTTGAAAAGCTTGTGAACTCTGCGGGAGGCATCATAGTCGCCAAGATGGCAGTACTCGCGGAGGGCGACGCCATGAAGCGCGGCGACATAAGCTATATCGCTCCCCTGCCGCTTTTCAACAAGGAAGGCGAGCCTCTTCAATAACACGCAAAGCTCTCATAAATAAATCTAACCGCAGGCCTTCGGCCTGCGGTTTTGCGTAAGCGGCATCCTGTCTATTTTCTGAGGTTTTTAAAAAAGTCTTTAAGCTGCGCCGTACACTCCTCGCATAATATACCCCCAACAAGCTGGGGCTTGTGCCCAAAACCTTCTTCAAAAATATTGATTACTCCGCCGCAGGCACCAACCTTCGAATCGCGAGCTCCGTAGAAAACCCTCGCTATTCTGGCGTTTATTATCGCGCCGGCGCACATTGGGCAGGGTTCCAGGGTAACATAAAGGTCACAGCTTGAAAGCCGCCAGCCGCCGAGAGTGATGCAAGCATCGTTTATAGCCTCAATCTCCGCGTGAGCGAGGGCGTTCTTTGAGTTTTCTCGCCTGTTTCTTCCGCGCCCGACTATTTTGCCGTCAGATACAATAACGCATCCGACAGGAACCTCACCCTCGCAGGAAGCTTCTACTGCAAGCTTCAGAGCTTCTCTCATATATTCTTCGTGATCCAAAAACTTTGCCTCCTGTGAATTCGTTTTCGGCGGAAAATCAAGCCGATTTTTATGCATTTTATCATACCTTGGCGGTATAAGCAATCACTACCGAGGGCACAATAGCCTTAGGAGGTGGAAACATGAAAGTAAGCGAACTCATGAACAAAAACGTAATATCCATTTCACCAGACGAGACCACATCACTGGCGGCAAGACTGCTTTACCGGCACAACGTCGGCTCACTCCCTGTATGCTCTTCAGAGGGCAAGCTGCGCGGCATCTTAACAGACAGAGACATAGTCCTTCGCTGTGTAGCTGCAGAGAGCGATCCCGAACACACCCCAGTCAGGGAAGTAATGTCCCGTGCGCCCGTAAGCGCTTCTCCGGAAGACGACGTAAGGCTTGCGGCCGACATCATGGCCGCGCATCAGATCAGAAGATTGCCTGTAACATCAGACGGCAAGCTTGTCGGAATGCTTTCACTGGGCGACATCGCAAAGACCAACACCTGCAATATGGAAGCGTCGCGTGCGCTCTCCGAAATTTCTATGAACATAAAAAAGCGCTGATTTTAGGGAACGGCATAGCCGTTCCCTACATACTTTATTGACTTTAAGGGCCTACCATGATAAAATTGCCACATTATCAATCCTGAAAGGATTTACGCAAAAAAGCGTTTAACGCATTGACAAAGTGCTTGGGCTATGTTATCATAACTAACGCGTTTGTTATAACTTAATAGATTTAATTTCGTCGGTTTGGAGAAGTACTCAAGAGGCCGAAGAGGCGCCCCTGCTAAGGGCGTAGGCGTGTCAAAAGCGCGCGAGGGTTCAAATCCCTCCTTCTCCGCCAAGGGCAGCCTTGAATTGGTAACAATTCGAGGCTGTTTTTCTGTCTTTTATGCCTAAAATAGCCCAAAAGCTGAACTTTTGAGGGCTTATTTTATTTCGGAAAATTTCCTTGACCCTTATTTTGACCCTTTATGCATTATCAGCTAAAAAACCAACTGAGACTGAATAGCACAAAGTACATATATCATCACAAGGATCAGCGAGATACGTTTTTAATAAATCTTTCCATGCGCTTCGCTGACTGCTGACGCATCTTTTGAGACACGTGACCATACACATCCAAGGTAAAGCTGGCCGTTGCATGGCCGAGATTTGTTTGCACTGTCTTAATATCATCTCCGCTCTCTATTGCTACAACAGCGTATGAATGACGGAGGTCGTGAAAACGCTCCTCAGACATCCCCATCTCTTTGACGATAACCTTAAAATGCTTGTAAACCGTAACATGCACAAGATGGCCACCGAACTCATTTGTGAATACTAAATCCTTTTCATGGTTCCATGCGGGGCCTGCCAGCTGTTGCATCTGCAACTGCTGGATTTTTTGCTTTTTAAGCAATTGCATAACTGACGGTGCGGCAGTGATTATGCGATTGCGGCTGTTTTTTGTTGGAGCGAGTATAAATTTGCCTCCAACCTTTTTTGTCTTTTGGAGCTGATGCTTTACAAAGATGCAGTTTTTCTCATAGTCAATACTGTCCCAAGTGAGTCCGAGCACCTCGCCTTCGCGCAATCCAGTGAAAAGGGTTACAAGGTATAGCAGTTCAAATTTGTGGCCGCTAACTTTTTTGAGAAACTGCATAATAGCCGGCTGCTCCATAGGTACGATTTCTTTGCGCTGTGTTTTTGGCAGATCACAAATTTCCGTAGGATTTGACCGTATCATCCCCAGCTTCAAAGCCTGTGCAAGAGCTCTGTGAAGTATGCCGTGGATGTTCTTTACAGTCTTTGCCGAAAGCTGCTTTTCAGTCAGCAGAGAATTATAGAAATGCTGAATCTGAATTGCAGTCAGCGAGGTTAGCTTTACTTTTCCGAGTGCTGGCTTGATGTGATTATTGCAGGTACGCTCGTAGGAATCGAACGTGTACGCCTTTACAGAATGAGTTACATAGGTGCTTATCCAGGTATCAAGCCATTCAGACACGGTATCTTTTGCCGGCGCGATATAAGTGCCGTTATCAATCTCCGCTAATATTTCCGTAAGCTTCTGGCGTACTTCCTTCTGCGTTTTGCCGTAAATAGATTTCTGAATTTGCTTGCCTGTCTTGGGGTCGATGCCAGTGGTATATCTTGATTCCCAACGCCCGTCGGAACGTTTGCGGATATTCCCGCCACCTTGGGCGTTGCGCGTGGTCTTTTTCGCCATTAAATACCTCACTTTCTTCTAATCTATAAAACGGCCAGTCAGTCCGTTGTTTTTCACATTTTATCGCTGTCTAGCCACTCCACAAATTCCTCCAGCGGGAGGTTGCCTTGGGAGCATTTATCGCGTTTTTCACGTGCCTCCCTCGACCATGCGGCGAATTCATCCTTGGTCATCAAGCCGTAACGGATACGGGCGTTGTGCGCCTTGTAGGAGCGCTTGTACTCGCGAACGGCTGGGTCTTTCAGCATTCTCTTCTCATAAACACGCAATGCACCGCTTTCTCGGCAGATTTTTGAAGAGCCGGCAATAAGCCTTTCGCAGTAATCAGGATTACCTCCGCCTGTAACGCCAAAATAGCGCTCGCAGAACTTACAGCTGCGAAAACGCAAATTTTGCAGAATGTACTGGTACATCGTAAAATGCACCAAATCCTCCGGCTGGGTGGTGCTTAGCGTTTCTGCCATGAAATCTATAAGCTCGCAGCGGCTCTCATCCTCACGTGAAGCCGGCATAATTGTATTGAGAAGGTTATCATATGGGAAAAAGCCGTTTGCACCCTTGGATACAGGGCCAAAACGGACATTATGAAATTTAAGCTGCGGATAAAGCTTCTCTCCGTGCTCCCGCTGCTGGGCAAAATACCGCTCTGCCATATCAGCCGAAGCATCGGCTGAATAATAGGTATCAGCTAAGGTGCGTAGGCGCGGCTGAAGTTCTTTGTAATATGCCATCTGCCTATCCAGCTCATCGGCGTTAAGTTGGTCGCCCTTTTCGTGCACGAGGTGAAGCCTCTCGATAGCTGCGGAGAAAGGGGCAAATATCGCGCTTTGCTTCAGCCAGAATATTGTTGTATCAAACAACTGGGCAAAGCACTTATCGACATTTTGTCCAGCATTTATTTCCGCAATATTCTTCCTGATTGCCGGAAGCTGAGCGTCAAATGAATTCAGCTGAACATACAGAAAATCAGCAAGGCTTGTACCGAGCGGATACTCCTTATGGTGCAGAGTCTTAAAGGCATCGGGATACCCGGCGACTTCAGTGCGGATTTCAAATACCTCTGTTTTGGAATCCATATATGCGCTTGCCCAAATTTTGCCGACCGGCTTAGATAGTGGGTTTCCCGGTATCATAAACGCCCCTCCAAATAGATATATATTTACAATTTGTTAATAACAAGACTATTGACAATCGAATAAGCCGTTGATATACTTACCACGCTTTGCGACTTACGGATATGATAATAGCACAGTAAGTCTATCCTGTCAATACTTATTTAGGAGGAAAAAATGAAAAACACCGACATCTACAGCGACCTGCCGAACATCCTGAATGCGGATCAGCTAGCATTAACCCTGGGCGTATCCCGAGCGAGAGCCTATCAGCTTCTGAACATGGCTGACTTCCCGACGCTGAAAATAGGGAAGCGGAAGCTCGTGCCTAGGGACAAGCTCATCGGGTGGATTGAGAAGAACACAGGAGGTGATTTAAATGCCCGGTAAAAAAGAAACGACCGCTCCAATTCCGTCTGCGGTAACAGGCGGGGAACAGTCGTCAGTGCATAAATGCAGTTTGAGTATAACAAGAAAAAATGCAGAAAGCAAGTACCGTGTAATTGAAAATTACGGGGTTACGGAATATCTGTCCGGGACTTTAGCGAGCATAGGCGTTGTAACGCCTCAATGCCAAATCCATGGGATTTGGCAGGGACTCCGTCCCTTGTACCCTGTTTCTACTGACGGTGGCGTCTATGCGTGAACGCACCGTACACATTAACCTCCGGGTGACGGAAAAGGAAAGAGATATCATTTTCAGAAACGCCCGGAGATGTGGATTATCCGTTTCGGAGTTCCTGCGCAAACTGGCCTTGGGGTACATCCCCAAGGCCATGCCGCCGTTTGAATACCAGCAAATTAATCACATGCTGATGTCATTATATGTGGCCTTCAAAGAAAGCAGCACTCAGGAAAATGCCGAGGTAATCGTGCGCTTCGTTCGCAATCTCGAGGATGAGTTCCTCAACATAGAGAGGAGGAGCTTCCGTGGCAACAACCTCGATCTGGGCGGTGAAGAACTCTCTGGCTGATGTGGTGAACTACGCAAACAACCCCGAGAAAACTGGTTACAGGGATCTAAAAAATGTTCTGCACTACGCAGAAAATGAAGACAAAACCGAACACAAATA